>JBCCNG010000157.1:0-8323 GCA_039025955.1 Cyanobacteria bacterium P01_C01_bin.72
AAAATAACCCTAATGACTGCGAAGGTAATCTTATTTGACTTTGATGGTACTATTGCTGACACTTATCAGGCGATCGCCAATATTACCAATCAATTATCAAGTGAATTTGGCTATAAAGCACTAAATTCAGAAGAGCTTTTATTGATTAAAAACTTAAGTTCCCGGGAAATAGTTAAGCGTTCAGAAATATCGCTTTTTAAACTACCGTTTCTGGTTAGAAGAGTCCGCGCCGAATTGAGTAAAGAGATTGCCGAACTTAAACCCATTTCAGGAATTGAGCAGATTTTGTTCGAGTTAAAAAATCAGGACTATATTCTCGGCATTGTCACTTCCAACAATCAAGAAAACGTAGATATCTTTCTCAGGAAAAACAACCTGTCCCATTTATTCCGCTACGTTTATTCGGGTACAGCTATTTTTGGCAAACATCGAGTAATTAATCAGGTAATTAAGGAGCATCAAATCAACAAGTGTGAGGTAATTTATATCGGCGACGAAACTAGAGATATTAGATCTGCCAGAAAAAGTAATATTCCTGTGATCGCAGTTAGTTGGGGGTTTAACGCAGCGGAAATTCTCGCCGAACATCAGCCAGATCGATTAATAGATCAGCCCCGCGAATTAATCCAAGCGATCGCTCAATTACAGCCTTGTGAGTCCACAGTTAACAGTTAATAGCACCATCAGGGCATCATATTAAACTTCTGGCACAAATCATAAATTTTGTCATGACGGAATACTTATTATTTGCTCAACATGGTTGGGCGGACACGGGCAATAATATCGGTCGTTTAGCCAATGCAGCAGCGGCTAGTACAACTAAAGTAATTGCCCCCAGTTTAGGACTAATTAAAACCTTTATTCGCCTCAAACCGTTAGTTGAGCAGTTAGAAAAGATTGCCGCAGCAGAAATTGCTAATTATCCCCAAGCTTCGCTCAAAATTCTGGGACATTCTATGGGGGGTCTAATGTGGCTGGAGTTGCTAAACCGCAATCCTGACTGGTGGCAGCGTATTCACTCCTTAATTCTCCTTGGCTCTCCTGTCGGTGGCTCAAATATTGCCAGGATAATCGATCCTTTGGGGATTGGTATTGGTACAGCGGCAGACTTAGGCAAAAATCGCCGCCCCCTGGCAGAAAAGATTGCACGAAGCATTCCTACTCTCTCTGTAGCTAGCGATCTAGGAATGGGGACAGATGGTTTGGTAACAGTAGAAAATACTAAATTTGACTATGCCAACTGGCAGTTGATTCCAGGTATTGCTCACAGCGCCATGAGATATCGTGAGGAGATGATACCGATTATTCAAGCTTTTTGGGCAAATCCTCGACTTGGCTTATCCCCAGAAACGAGCTTATCTCATCGATTGATTCAACATTTACGTGCTGTCCCTGGAATGACAGATACAGATTATCGTGGCTTAGAGCGATCGCAAATTGTTACCCGTCTGAGTGATAACCTCGACCTGCGTATCTGGCATAATCCTTTTCGTGTTAATCACGTCTATCTTTGTCAACAAAGGCGGTGTCTCTATGCAGGGTATGTTGGTTTACTTCATGCAGCCCAATTTCAGAAAGCGATTAAGACTATTTCCAACATCTCTATTTAGCTACCGTCAAAAGTATTTCGGAAATAAATCCAAATTACTTGACAAATCTAGGATGAAAGTTGCTATACTTACTTATGTCTCAGGACGTTGGGGCGTCGCCAAGCGGTAAGGCATCGGTTTTTGGTATCGACATTCCTAGGTTCGAATCCTAGCGCCCCAGTAAAGTAGTTTGAATCAAAAAATTAGGTCGGGTTTCCATAGTTACAGATAACTTCTAGTCGGGAATTAGGCTCAAGATACTTATCATTGTCGTGAAGTGAAGCCAAAAGGTTCAACCGAAATTTAACTTCGGGTTATTTCGTGCAGAATTCAGCTCCAATTAATAATCAATAATTGATTAGCCAGGCGATTAATCGCTCTATAGTCAGAATTTTCAATATTCTTTTGCCAAAGCTTCATCAAATTAGCTGACTTTACCCGAAATTTAAACCATTTCAAACCATTTTCTCTGGTCTTCACAATCCTCAAAGTCAAATGAGTCAATTACTATAGCTTGTAATATGATCTCCGTCACGCCAGAGACGCTTATGTAGTCACACAGGCTACATAATAACTTTATTAAATTGGGTCTGTAAGTTACAGAATTTTCAGACAAAGATTATGGCAGTTATTACGGTTACTAACAACTCTGATTACGGCAGCGGAACCCTAAGGCAGGCGGTTTTAGATGCCCAGTCTGGAGACATCATCAAGTTTGATCCTAGTCTTAGCAATCAGAAAATTACTCTGAGCAGTGGTCTATGGCTGAATAAAAGTTTGACTTTTGATGGTGCAGACGCTCCCAATCTAACTATTAGTGGCGGTAATACATCTAATATTTTCTGGATGGGCGGTGTTGATGCCAGCCTCGAATTAAACGTTAAGAATTTAACTCTGGCTGATAGCTATTACGAAGCAGCAGCAGGAGGAGCAATTTATGCTCAAGAGAACAGCATCATTAACATTGATCAGGTCAACTTTACAGGCAACGTCTCTGATGGGGGAGCAATACATGCTCAACAGGGCAGCTATATTACGGTCAACAACAGCAATTTTGATAATAACGACGGTGCGAGTATTAGTGACAAAGAATATGCAACGGGAGCAATTAGTCTCTTTGCTTTTGGCGAATTAAGAGTTAGCGACAGTACCTTTACTAATAACAAAGGCTTTAATGGCGGGGCAATCCACGTTACTTCTAGCGACCTGTATGTAGAAAATTCCACCTTTATCGGCAATGATTCCACTCCAGGGAAAGATCGGATCAACTACATTCCTGGTGCGGGGGGAGCAATTTATGCTGATGCGGCGACCGTACCCCGTGACGAAAAATTCTATGGTTTACTCCCAGAACACGAACTACAGGGAGAGTTAGAAGGTGGTGTAATTTCTGTTAACAACAGCTACTTTGAAAAGAACAAAGCATCAGGACAGGGTGGGGCAATGGCACTGTGGGGCTACTCCCAAGATGAAGTCTTTGTTACCAATAATGTCATTGTCGATAACGAAGTCATTCTTAATAAAGATAATATGGCTGAAGGCGGTGGTGTCTGGCTCATGGGTTACGGTACGGTAGAAAATAATACGATTGCCAATAATAGATCGGAAGATAAAGGTGGTGGGCTGTTTATCTGGGGAGAAGTACCGACCACAGTTTCTAATACGACCTTTGCTAACAACCAGGCTGCTGAGGGTGGAGCAATCTATAGCGATATCTGGGACACTCAGCTCAACGTCAATGACAGTAATTTCGACGCTAATTCTGCCTCCGTTGCCGGGGGAGTTCTCTACAGTAATAAAATTCGTCCTGTTTACATCGAAAATTCTCAAATCAGCAATAACACCGCCGCCGATATTGCCAACATCAACAGCAATAGCGATCTTTCCGGCTTTAGCTACGGTGCTAGTTCACCTCCAGTAAATTATGATACTCCCGTAGAACAGAACTATACTCCTGAGCCAGAGCCTACCCCTGAAGTAATTAATCCAGCTCCTAATCCAGCTTCTGTAGAGCCAAGCGACGAACCAAATACATCTGACATCTTCATCGATTCTGGAACATTAAAATTAAACTCAGATCCTCAGTTCGCTGGAAAGCCTGACTATATTCCTGCTGACAATACTGGCATGTATGTCTGGCAAACTGGTAACACCTGGAATATTGAAGTAACTGGTGATTGGAATGCTTCTCTCTTTAAAGGTAAGATAGTGGCTGACCAGGCAATTCAAAATCTAACTCAGCACAGTTTTGAATCTAACGACTCAGTATGGCATACAGATGCTTCCCGCCATTCAGTTGAATTTTCGATGATTGTAGGCAATGATTGGACAGACGGTATTTCCTTTGATGTTGCTTATCAGGCAGATGCGACTCTCTATCTAGAAATGGACAACGGCGAGACTCTACCGATTAAAGTTGGTTCTTCGATGATAGGTGAATATGATGTCGATACAGCGGTTGCTGCTCCAGCTATCGAACCTGTGCCTGAAGTAGTTTATACACCACCAGTTGAGCAAAATAATAACCAGAACCATCTGATGTCAACGCCCATTTCAGCAGGGTTGGAACTAAATCATGATGCTCTCTTCTCTAGTAAACCGACCTATAATCCTAGCGAGCAAAGCGGACTAATTGTCTGGAACAATGAAGATGTCTGGCATATAGAAGCAACCGGTACTCCCGCAACTTCTCACTATCGCGGCAAAATTGTTTCTGATCAGGTGATTGAGGATCTATCTACCTTTAGCTTTGAAGCCAGCGATTCTCTGAAGTACGCCGATGACTCACACAAGGTAGTGGAATTCTCGATGATTGTGGCTAACCAATGGGTCGACGGTATCTCCTTTAAAACTCCTGACAATGCTTCGGTATTCCTAGAGCTTGAAGATAGTAATAACGTTCCCGTACAGGCAGGAGCTTATCTGCAAGAAATTAATTTGGTCTAATTGCTAGTTAGCTCGACCCTATTTATAATTTGAGAGATTAGCTGAAGTCGAGCTTCAAGCTATAAAAGAGAATCAATTTGTGCTTGCCAATCTGCCAAACTAGATTGGGATGATAAATTACTAGCTTCGGCACCATTGATAAAAAAGGTCGGAGTTGACCAAACACCGCGTATTGCTGCAAAACGGGCTGGTATTCTGGCTTTATTGTATACCTCCTTATCGTTTAAAAGCTGAATAAACTGCTCCTTATCTGACAATTCTGTTGCTTCTAAGGCATATTCCGCTAGCATCTGCTGCCACTCCGTCTGGGTTCTATCTTTAGAGGCTTCGTTAGCAAATTCTGTCTGATGATCTAGCAAATAACTGACAAAACTGACAAACTTATCAGCATCGTCTCCCGCTACAGCGATCGCTGCTTTGGTAGCATCCCAGCTTTGGCGGTGATTCCCCAAGGTCATTGGCTGCAAGATTAAAGATATTTGACTAGCAGAATAAGCTGATACAACGGTCATAATATTTTGCCAGCCTTTCTTAGAAAAAGGGCATTCCAGATCAAAAAACATTTCGATTTGCACTGGTGCGTCACTTTGACCCAATCTATAGCCACTGGGACGAGAAGGAATAGGAATTGGCATTGTGCTTAATTTAAAATTTAAATGAAATTCTCAGTATTCAAACTTAGTCTGACATTTTATAGAGCAAAATGCTTGGCTCTATAGCCACATAAGAGAAACACAATACAGATTTATATCTATAATTAGACGGCAAGATTAGGCAAATTCTCCCGGATGTAAATCAAGCCACTCATCTCCATCAATCTGCACAATCATCATTTTGCAGGGTTCATCTCCCACCGTCCCCGAAAGATGTCCCTGTATTCCTGCTGCATTGGGTTTGGTGTTTTGGTCGCCCCCAAAGGAAACTTCTCCCACACCCATTTCTACTCGCGTCCCATCCATCGTTTCGACAAACCACTTACCTGAAAGGGGAATAATCCACTGTGGTTGTGGATTCTCGTGCCATTCGCCAACCCAGCCCACAGGCAATTCGGCAAAAACAATCTTGGCATTGGCAGTCAATAAACGATTATTCCACTGAGGAGCAGCATCTCCACTCATGCTTTCTTTGGTGAAGTTGGTCAATTCGCTTTTGGTTTGGTGAGTGATTCCGTTTTCGTCTGTCCAGACGTGCCAATAGCTAAATCGAGGGGAAGTAGTCTGCTGCGGGGTTGGTTGATTCATAGTTTCTAGTTGAGTTTTGATACGACTATTGGCTAGGGTTTTCCAAAGCTAAAGTTTTCTAGAGCTAAATTTTGCCAAATGCGATCGCCTTAACAGTCGAAAACTGTAGATGTTGGCTACAAATCGTGAGCCTGGAAATGTAGAGTGGGCATTACTCACTCTACATTCTGTTAATTATCCTCCTGTTAATTGTCCTCTGGTTTGTAATCGGGACAAGAGGTTAAATCGAGGTTAAGTCTATTCGTCAGAAGCTCTAACGACGGATTCAAACTCAATTTTTCGATGAGTACCGTTGCAAAAAGGTTGAGCGGTGGAAGCTCCACAGCGACACAAAGGGATCGCTTTTCCCTCGGCATTAAATTCTTTTCCCTCGGCATCTATAATAGATACATTACCCTGAACTAAAAATGGACCGTTGTTTTTAACGGTAATAGTGGTATCGGACATGGTGTTCTCCTCAATAAAATCAGTTTTGCCAATAAAAATTCACGCTCTAAAAAGCGATCATTCTCCTAGTTATTCTAGATCCAGGTAGCCACGAAGATGTTGAGCTGATGCCGATGATTTCCTCTGCCAGTACAAGCTACAAAAAAACTACCAGTTACTCCAGCCCAACTTTTGTTCTGTGCCAGACTGACGCTGATTCAGAATAGACTGATATTCAGCCGAACTTGCCCAGCGCTCGATTTCTCTGGCTCTAATTACGGGAACAGGATGAGTTAATTGAGCCGTTTGTGCTGCTTGCAACACTTCCCCTAGACTATCTGTGCCAACAGAATCATAGGCTTTGGCTTGCTCAATAAAAGCATCGAGATTTAGCTGAGGTGCGAGGGTAGGAGAACCCCCCGCCAGCTTCATTAAAACGGACATGACTACTTTTGGATCTTGGATTGCCAGCAAAGCAGCTCGATCGCAGCTAAATTCAGCACAGCGCACCCATTGCAACATTTGCTCTTGTAAAGATTGAGCCAAAACTGTTCCCCAGGTTGGCAGTAGGTTTGCTGCTAAAACTAAGACATTTGCCATGGTAAGATAAACTCCATGTTCACACTTAAGATGCCCTAACTCGTGAGCGATTACCGCCTGGATCTCCTCAGGAGTCAACATTTCAATTAGAGACGTATGCAGCACAATAAAAGGTTGTTTGCCCCGCATCGCAAAGGTATAGGCGTTGGGTGTGGGATTCTGCTGTACGTATAGCTGGGGCGGTTCAAGATCAAGAATCTGGCAGGCTTCGATTAACAGTTTATGCAGATCTGGTAGCTGTTTTTCACTAACGAGAACGCTGGAGGCAATATTGTTGAGATAGAAAAATTGTTCGGCTACCGAACCCAGAACACTCCTGATTGCAATGTCTACCCCTGGTAGCTGCTTGAGAGTATTGGTAGCCTGCAAATCAAGAGGATGACGAAAGAGATCGGCTTTGAGACCAATTAATGCTTTGGGGGATAAATTCATAGGTTAGATCCAAACAATGGCGACGGTAGCTAACTTTTTGGTGCAGCTAGCTATTCTAATTTAGATCTTAGTATTTTCAGCTTTTTTTTGCTTAGGGCGATCGCCTGATGGCTCAATTTACCTACTACTTTTTTTTGGGGAAACGAAACTATAATTTAAATCTACTTCGCCTTGAGTCGTTTGCTAATATTGCTCAAATTTTCTTGACTGTTGATCGGAGAGCGAGGCGCAGGTAATTCGTTATTGGGCCAATTGTCGAGATCGCTACAGGTACAATCTAAAGGTTGAGTTCCTGCTTCCATCAGGGGGACAGGCATCGCACATCTAGCGCACTGATCAATTGTCCACGCAGGGGTTAATAATTCTTGGATTGTTGCCTCACCACCAACCAAATAGCAATCTTGCCCATTGACACTCATTATTTGTTGCCAGCACTGTTCAAATTCTGGGGCATAGTGATCGCCTTGGATAATTTTCTCTGGCAATAGTTCTGCTGCACCATTACGCCAAACCAACTTTTTACCTAGCTGAAACCAGTGTGCCAGATAGGTTTTTACCTCATTTGCCGATGCCATAATGTGGTTCTCCCTGTTTATGCGATGAGTCTCTGCTTTAGCAACTAAAATACTAAGTCAATAATATATAGGTAAATTTTTGACATCCATTACTTAAGATCATAGTTGCAGAATCGTGAGAAGGAATTACTCTGCAACTATATTCCATAATTACTTAAGGGTTGCCCTAGTTCACTAAGATTTATCACATGACCTCCTGTCACTAGATAGGTTATGTCCGCCAAATTTGCCACCTGACGAGAGAGATTGCCCAGGCGATCGCGGAACAGTCTACCCAGAGGATATGCTGGTACAACCCCCCAGCCTGTCTCTTCCCCCACTAAAATTACTGTCGCCGCTGTAGCTTGCAGACTGGCTAAAAAGCGATCGCTAATCTGCTGCCAGGCTGATTCTTCTGATTCCATAAAATTCGTCACCCATGTACCCAAGGAATCGATCAGCAAACATTCTGAATTAGATGCTTGTTTGAGATAGGATGATATGTCAGTGCTAATGGTTAAGCTCTTCCAATCTG
>JBCCNG010000158.1:0-8299 GCA_039025955.1 Cyanobacteria bacterium P01_C01_bin.72
CAAACCGCCCTGTTAGAAAAGGTCAAAGAGTTTAATTATCATCATGTCGTTGCCAAAATTTTGGCAGCTAAACAAGGGAGTATTAAATTTAATCAGCAGTTTGGCTTTGAGCTTGTAGGAGTTCAGCAAGAAATTGGTTTTGCTAGAGGGCAGTGGCTTGATGTGGCGCTTATGCAGCTTTTGCTCTCTTAGGGTCTTTTTTATTAGGGTTTGCTGAAAAACCGGGATTTGAGAGGATATCTGTTTAAAAGCTTTTAGCTTTTAGCGCAGCACGTACGTGCAGATCGTCGTCTTCGACGACTGGGAAGCGAATGCTTCCGCGCCGTTATCTTTTGAAAAAATAGAGCATCTTATTGTACTAAGTGCCAGAAAATAACCTCACTCTATTAAAAAACCTTGCACTTGATCTGAAGGAAAAGTCTTGAAACATCTACAGATAAATAGTTTTGACTTATTCAGCAAGCCCTAATTAATCCTCGTACGACCGCTCGTTACTCGTTTGGGGCATTAGGTACTAGGGATTGGGAGATCTAAAAAAAATCTCCTCTTACGCGGAGCGCTCTAGCGACTTAAACTCAGAGGAGACATTTAAAACTAGCTATTGGGTACAGTATTTACCGCAGTTGCGCCTTCTACACCTCCAGCAACTTTTTCCGCTTCGGCAAGAACACCTTCTGCATCAGGATTGTATTTTAAAACTACAGTGCTACCTGTTTGAGCAACCCAAAGACCAACGTTATCAGAGATGCCAGCTTCGTCTAGTGCTTGAGCAACCCGTTTTGCTAAACCGCTTTCGTCAAACTGACCATCTAGACCAACTTTCTCAGGAGCAATACCATTATCGGCAGCAGCGGAGGCGACAGCTACTTTACCCGCGCTTTTGGCTTTATCCTCTTCTTTTTTGCCAAAAAGTTTTCCTAGAAAACCCATATTATTAATTCCTCTTAATTCAGCTTAAAAGCACAGTTATCTTTTGTACTTTGAAGAAAGTATAGAGTCAGCATGTTAAAACTAAACCAAGAACTAATAAAGACTTTAGATTTATTTCGCTCCTTCTTATTGCTACATTTTGCCAAGATATTTCTGCAAATAAGGAGAAAAGACCTCATATATTAAGGTTAGAGGCTGACGATTGTGCCAAAACAGGTAATGCCGCCCCCAAAAAGGCGCTTTTTGTCCAAATGAGGCTTCTAATTCGGGGCAGTTGCCATAATAAATACCTCGCACATCTCGATATAGTTCAGTGTGTAAATCGCCGAGGCTGCGCCATACTGGTAAAGAACGATTTTGTAAATAATCGTCCACGTTACTACCATTCCACCATGAGGCAGCATAGGCTAATCTTTGACCTGATGCCGTACGTAACCAGACCTGCCTTCTCAATCTTGGCTCGGTGATCACCTCAATCTCTTCTGGCGCATCATCATCTTTAGTGCCGATCAAGGACATATCAATTACGTCTACCTCTGTCCTCTCTCCTGTGAGTAGCTGTAATAAATGAGTCGGTGAGCCGTCACCCAACAGCAGCATTTGCCAGGTTGGGGCAAGTTGTTCGTGGGGTAATCCTTGCTGTACAACTTCTTGATCTCCTGACCAAATCGGCTTAAGAGAATGCCAACTACCAGGGGTTGTATAAAGATTAAATGGTTGAGTTGCAGTCACGTTTAGTTACAAAACTTTATATCCTTGTGTTTAAATCGTAACGCTCTTTGGCAAAAAATTCCTGATTTTCCCTAAATTAATGAAAATCGTCTTTAAAAAAACAGTTTGACTGCGGATTTGCCTGTTGCTGATAAACCAATTTAATTCCCTGAAAAACCAGGTTGTGATCGACTATTATCTCACTGGCAAGATCAGGATACTGCTGCTGTAAAAATCGTGAGAGTATTTCGCCGTCTCCTCCCGTAAAAATTATCTGACTTTGAGGAAACTGTCGTAGCCAATCAACAATATAACTTTGAATGCCAGCGATCGCCGTATACAAAACGCCGCTGGCGATCGCTGTATCTGTATCCATCCCCCAACGAGCAGGTAGACGATTGGGTACTGGGACTTCGGGTAAAGCGGAGGTCTTTTGCTGGAGAGCAAGCAGTTGCGATCGCAATCCAGGTAAGATTGCCCCGCCGATGAATTTGCCATCTGCATCTACTCCTGTAAAGGTTAAAGCCGTCCCCCCATCAACTACCAAACAGGCTTGTTGATAACTGGAGATCGCTCCTGAAATTGCTAAAGCGCGATCAACTCCCATCGTTGGATAAGTATCAGTCAAATTAATATCTTTTAAGCTAATTGAGATTAGATATTCATAGTATTGCCAACATTCTGACTGCTTACTTACTACTGAAGCCAGATACACCGAGAGAGAATCAAAACCTTGTCTCACTAGGTCGGAATGTAAAAATAAATGGGGCAATTGATTTGGTTGGACGGAAATAGAGAGGTGATGGGTATCCCAAGTCGCAACTAAAGTATGACGTCGAAACCATGCCCAGTGGAGTCGAGAATTGCCAACAGCTAACGCTAACCAATTGTCCTCACGCTTCACTTAAATCTTGATTTGTTTTCTTACATCATCATCCTGACACAAAACGAATCAACGAATCAACGTAATTCTCATAATCTCTTATTAAAATAAGCTCTTATTAAAAAAGCGATCGCATTGATATCTTGCGATCGCCTTTTTTGGTATTTTCCTATTGTTATTATTTGAATTATTAGTATTTAAACTTAGATTCTAAATCTGTTTTAAAAAAGTTTGTGTACCTAAATAGATTAGCAACCAGATAATTGTAATGCCATTAATCTAAAGATCAAAGCATAATACTCCCATTTGAGGTATTCTAATACAAAATCTTGTGACCGCTGCATTTACAGGTGAAGCATTGAAACTGAAAATAATTGAAGCTAGTAAGATGTAGGAAAGTGACTTTTTCATAATATTTAAAAGCTTATAATCAGACTTTATTAAAGTATTGTTGTTTTAGATAAAGCTAGTATAAAGCCCTCGTAATTACGAATCCGTGATTTTTATCACTATTCCTCAGATGATTTCGTCACTCGATTAGCTGATCGGGAGATCAATCAAAAAGTGATCGTCTTGCATAATTTTTTATAAGAGAAGAGATTTCGATGAATATAAAATTTGTTCGTCAAGCTAAGGCAGAGGGCAGCCCTAAAGGATTAGCTCCTTACGTCCTAAAGGATACCGCTCCGCATATCGCGTCAGGGCAGAGGGCACAAAGGCCACAAAGCAAAGCTTTGCCAGTCCTAAAGGATACACTCAATGCGACAAGTGCAAGCCGCTTCGCATATGGTACACCTTCGGATATCGTCTAACGACACGGGGTGATCGCCCCTGCCCCTCTTCGAGGGGCGAGTCCAAAAGGACTCGTTGCGCTACGCGCTGTGCCGCATGTAGCAAGATGTACCTCACCAACGCGATAATTGCTATATGACTGATTATTCTGCTGCTTCAATTGCTTGATCTACAGTTTCAGTCTTCTCTTTAGTTTTTCTTTGAGCGGAGATAGATTTCGCTTCAATAAAGATATTTTGGATTTCTGAATGTTGGCTGCGGATCGAACTTTCTAAACGCTCGACGGCGATAGCTAATTCTTCAGTTTCTAGCTCATTGACAAACGTTATTTCTAAGTTGAGCAAAACTTCTTGGGGTCCAAAATGGAGGGTGAGGACTTTGATTACCTTCTCTACCGCAGGATCATCATTGGTAATTTTTCTGATGTTGGCTACTACTTCTGGTTTTGCCCCTTCGCCAATCAGCAAATCTTTACTTTCGGTTGCCAACAATAAGGCTACTCCACAGAGAATCACGCCAATGATAATCGAAGCCACGCCATCGAGATAAACGTTGTTAAGTACATGACCACCAAGCACGCCGAGAAACGCGACAAATAGACCAATTAAAGCAGCAGTGTCTTCAAATAAAATGGTGAAGATAGTAGGATCTTTACTCGCGCGAATCCCTTGCCAAAAACTCTCTTCTCCTTTGCTGTTGAGAAATTCTTGTAGTGCCACATTCCAGGAATAACCCTCAAATATGACTGCTAATCCCAATACCCCATAATTCCAACGAGGATCGGTTAAAGGCTCGGGATGATTAACATGTAAAATGCCTTCATAAATTGACATTCCGCCACCGATAGCAAAGATAAACAAAGCGACAATTAGAGTCCAAAAATAAAGCTCTTGTCCGTAGCCAAAAGGATGACTATCATCGGCTGGTTTTTTACTCAGACGCAATCCCCATAACAAAAGTAGTTCATTCCCCGTATCGACGACAGAGTGAATTCCTTCGGAGAGCATGGCAGAGCTTCCTGTAACTGAGGCGGCGATAAATTTAGTAATGGCGATCGCAAAATTTGCCGTCATTGCTGCATAAATAGTTTTTTTGGCTGCACTAGACATGAGTTCTCTAAATAAATGTTAAGCAAATAGTCTGCACCTATCCTAAGCTGAGTTTTGCATGAGTAGAAACTGTCTCAGATTAGTCTACGTAAATTGTTATGTATTGTCAGAATAGATGGTGTTAAAGGTTTGATACACTTGACTTTGATGTTAAATGGTTCTTATTTTATATAGCCACGAAACTACAAATTAGGAAAGTTGCCTGCGGTATTTTTCTTAATCAAAACAACATAAAAATTTATTTTCAGGAGAATAATCAATTATGGTTCAACGAGGTTCTAAAGTCAGAATTCTTCGTCCAGAATCCTATTGGTACAACGAAGTTGGTTCAGTTGCATCAGTTGATACCAGTGGTATACGCTACCCTGTAGTAGTACGCTTTGATAAAGTTAATTATGCTGGTGTAAACACAAATAATTATGCCGAATCAGAAGTTAAAGAGGTAAGTCCTCCCCCCAAAAAAGCGGCGAAGAAAAAAGCTCCCGCAAAGAAACCTGCTCCAGCGGACAAGGCTCCCGAAGCTAAGGCAAAAGAAGCGGCTAAAACAGATAAAGAGCCAAGTCCAGAAAAGAAAAACGATTAAAGTTATCGTCAAAGCGATTAACTTCCTCGGTAGCATGACGCTGCTGAGGATTTCTACCCACCATATCTGGCATCTCATTTATTTTTGATGCTGAAGAAAAGGAACAGCTACAAGTTTTCCTGAAGCTTCGCCTACTTTTACTTCTAAACCTTCTCCTCCAGCTTTGGTGCGGACATACCCTAAGCCAAAAGAGCCATTAGGAGTATCAGCATAGCTGGTTAAGATGCCAACTTTCTTATCTTCTAAGGTAATGGGAGTTCGGGGAACAACAGACTGGCTTAATTTGATACCCCACAACTTTTGTCTTACGCCATTGTAGGTATTTAAGCGAGCAATAATTTCTTGTCCGATATAGCAGCCTTTTTCAAAGGATATAGTTTGCCAAAGTCCAGCTTCGAGAGGATTATAGTCTTCTGTTAACTCATGATCGGGAATTGGTCTACCCTGCTGTATTCTGAGATTTGACCACAGGCGATCGCCAAACGGAGTAGCTTTCTCTGTCAGTTTTGACCATACTCCAGTCGCCTCTTCAGTATTGACAATTAAAGTATAGCCAGGAGTTGCCAGACCACTACCTTGAGCAATTCTGACAGCAACACCAGCGATAGTAATCAACTTGTTATCACCCAGATTAGCAAGTGATATCTCTTCTGTTGCTAAATCTGATAGTAAATTAGTGCTTTGACTGCCAAAAATGTTAAATATTGCTTTTTCTGAGGAAATATCAGTCAGTTCAACTTTGTCAAAGGGAAAGATAAAGCGATCAAGCCAAGTTAGAAGCTGCTCGCGACGATGAGGAGATACTAAAACCAAAACCGCATCTTCTGTGAGATAAGCCGTGGCTAAATCTAGAGTTCGGGCGGTAGAGGTAATAAAAACCGTATCACAACCCTGTCCTGGCTGAAGTTTTTCCAAGTTGTTCGTACTTTGATTATGAAGATATCTGAGGCGCTCCGAGCCTGTAATCTTCAATAATCCCCAGTGAGAGCGATCGCAAATTGCTACCCCATCATTGATTGCGGCTAAAGCGCGATCATCGTTACCAAAACTGAGGACAACTCCCCCATCATCAAAAACTGCTCCCGCCGATTTCTGTATCTCTTTTAATTCCATTGACTAACTACTACTTAACTTATAAATCTAATAAATCCCTATTGACTGTTCAATGCTTAATGCTCAACGCTCAGGCAAAGTACTAAAAACCTTCCTCACAGACTGCTGTGCTTTAGATTCTAATAGCTGCCAATCTATTTCTCCTAATTCATCTAGCAGACGGGTATCTATTTCTACAGGATAAGCCGCTTCATTCTCTTGGCTGAAGATATGTTGAATTGGCTCATATTCTTCAAAACAAACCTGGTAGCAAAGCTCCCAGATATCGATTTCTACCTGATAATTATCTGAAGTTAGACAGAGATGATAGCCAGGAATAGGCGTAGTTACTTCTTTATATGTTCCTCGCCATTTAGAAGCTTCAATCTCTTTGCGAATATTATCTACCACCCTGAGTAAAGCAGGCTGCATCAATACCTGAGCCTGTTCCCAAGCCAAAGTGTTTTTAAAAGTTGGTTTCATAGATCTGCCCTTCAGCTATCTAGAATCTAATTCTAGAACTTAGTAGACATTCTCATGGCGAAAACAGCATAAATCTCAACCAAAAATTTCAGTTAAGCTAAAGGTCTTGAAAAGTTTAAGATATGGAAAGAAAGTGAAGTATTTAGGGCTAACAATAGAGCATGGTTAATGTGGCTGTAATTGACTACGATATGGGAAACTTGCATTCCGCTTGTAAAGGTCTAGAAAAAGCGGGGGCGCTGCCTCATATAACCAATGTGGCTGAAAATATTTTGACCGCTGATGCTGTTGTCTTGCCAGGAGTAGGAGCATTTGACCCCGCAATGAGACATATCAAAGAGCGGAATCTAGAAGGGGTAATCAAAAAAGCGATCGCCATAGGCAAACCATTTTTAGGCATCTGTGTCGGACTACAGCTCTTGTTTGAAGGTTCAGAAGAGGGTATAGAGAGAGGACTCGGTATCATTCCTGGTATGGTGCGCCGTTTCCGCAGTGAGCCTGAGATTACTATTCCGCAAATGGGTTGGAATCAACTAACTTTCGAGCAACCTGCTCATTATCTTTGGCAAGATTTACCTCCAGAACCCTACGTTTACTTTGTCAATTCCTTTTATGGTGAACCAAAAGACTCCAGTTTTAATGCCGCTATGGTGACTCACGGTACACAAACTGTCACTGCGGCGATCGCTCGTGATAATCTAATGGCAGTTCAATTTCACCCCGAAAAGTCCTCTGACAATGGTTTAAAGATTCTCTCTAACTTTGTTACCGCCGTGCAAGCTCAAAAACAGGGTGCAAAGCTCTAGCCATATGTAAGGTGTAAGCCATAAATGAATTAAATCATTATCGACCAGCTTCGCTATGCACGGCAATATACTCCAGTGCTGCATCTGCTAACAATCTAGAGCGTGTTTTGTTGGATTTTTTAGCAAAAGTATCTATTTTTCCTAAGATTCTCTCCTCTATTGAGATATTTATACGCTGAGTTGATCCTCCTAGTTTAGAAATGTCTACATCAACTAATACCCACGTTCCTTCTTGGTAATCCGGATCATCAACATATTCCTCTATTGTTTTACCGATAGGTAAATGTTCGTTATCCAAAAGTATTCCTTCTATGTGACACTCTATAGCCTCCACTGCGTTAGCCATTGCTTCGGAGATTTATCTCCAGCAGAAAAACATCCAGGTAAATCTGGTACTGTTACACCGTATGATGTTTCTGGATCTTTGTGAATTACTATGGGATAAATCATAATATCTAACCGTTCAATGCTCAATGTTTAATGTTCAATGAATTAAGGTTCAACCACGTTACCCATAAATAATATTGTTTCGGTGATATCGTCGCGGATAGCAAAAAAGAAGGGGCGGTTGATATTTATATTGAACGGTTGCTCTTGAGGTATTGCGGAAGTGATTCGTATCCCAATTGAAGTTACAGCAGCCGCCTCACTCCCCTCTTCATTGACTTCAATTACCGCTTTGTGTTTAATCGTATCAATTGCCACGGGAATATCTGTCATTGCGGAAAAATCTGCCTGAGTTGGATTAAACGCCTGTGACATTCCTAGTGTGGCAAGAACATTTTGCAGTTCAGTCTCATATTCCAGCTTAAATTTGGGCAAGGAAACATTTCCTGGTTGCGATCGCATTTGACTAAGCCATTCTTGCCAGTTGGCTGAATTTAGCTGCTGGTTAAATTGTTCTAGAGTA
>JBCCNG010000159.1:0-8245 GCA_039025955.1 Cyanobacteria bacterium P01_C01_bin.72
CTTCAAATAATTTGACGGGCAATAGTCAATTAGGAGGAGATTGGGATTTAGAGATTGCCACAGGAGCAATAGAAGCTAGTTTGGCGATTAGCCCAGAGGCTCAAAATAGTTTTGATGCGGTTTTAGTTAGCTATGAAGGCAAAGAATATCAATTAACCTCGCAAAGTCTATCTTGGGAACAAGCTCAAGCAGAAGCGGTAAGCTTGGGGGGTAATTTGGTGACCATCAACAATGGGGCGGAGGAAACCTGGCTCAAACAGACTTTTGGCAGTAGCGAACGGTTGTGGATTGGTTTGAATGATCGCAATGAGGAAGGTAATTTCCAGTGGGTTAATGGGGAAACTACCAGTTATCGTAACTGGGCAGCGGGAGAACCAAATGATTATAAATTTAGAGGGGCGTTTACCGCAGGGGAAGACTACGCCCAGATGAATTGGGGTCGCACAGGACAATGGAACGATATGCCCAATAGTTACGCTGGGACTTTTCGCGGCATTATCGAGTTGGTCAGCGATAACAGCCCTGGAGTCATTGGGTTAGAGACAAGTATTTATCAAGTTAATGAATCTGATACTTCTGTTGATGTAACTATTTTACGTAGCGATGGTAGTAATGGTGTCGTCAGCATTGATTATGCTACCATCAACGCCACCGCAAGTGCAGGAGATGATTATGCTGCCAGTTCGGGGACAATAACTTTTGCGGACGGAGAAACTAGTAAGACAGTAACCATCCCGATTATCGATGATGATGTAGTGGAAGGGAACGAGAATTTTGGCTTTACTATCGACAATATCGTTGGCGGAGCAACTTTGCTCGCCCCCAGAACAGCCTTAATCACTATTGTTGATGACGAAACGGGACTAGAATCAGTGATCGACTTTGATGATTTTGCCAGCACTACGGGGTTAACTCTTAACGGCAATGCATCTCAAGCAAGCAGCGCCATTAGATTGACACCTACTGCTGAGTATCAGGCGGGTAGCGTCTACTTTAACCGCCCATTAGCTTTTGATACGGATACCTCTTTTGAAACTCAATTTCAGTTTCAGCTTTCAGGTGGCAGTGGCGGTGCAGATGGATTTACCTTTATGTTGCAAAATATCAGCCAAGCTCTAAATTTCTTGGGCGATAGCGGAGGAAGATTGGGTTATAGCACTACTACCTCTGACATTACTCAAAGTTTAGCGATTGAATTTGATACCTATCAAAATGGCTGGGATATTAACAATAACCACATTTCTGTATTGCGAGATGGAGATATTGCTAATGCTTTAACCACCGTTGCTGCACCTTTAGATCTCAACAGTGGAGATCTGCTTAACGCTTGGGTTGACTACGATGGCAATACCAACTTGCTGGAAGTTTCTCTCGCCAATACTGCCAATAAACCAGATACAGCATTACTGTCCTTTGAGATCGATTTAGCTTCCGTATTAGGTTCACAAGCCTTTTTAGGCTTTAGCGCCGCCACAGGAGGATTGGTTAACAATCACGATATCCGCAGTTGGCAAGTAGCTTCTAATTCTAATCTCCTGGCTGCCCCACCCGCTTCTGTATCCCTCAATAGCGAAACTATTATTTCTGGTTTAAATCAGCCTACTGCTATCGAATGGACTCCCAACGGCGATCGCTTTTTTGTCGCCGAAAAAGGTGGCATAATTAAGGTTGCCGAAAATGGTAGTTTGAATAGCACCCCATTTATCGATCTATCGGCACAGGTCAACGGTACGCGCGATCGCGGTTTACTAGATATTGCCGTTCATCCTGACTTTTTTAACGGTAGTCCCTACGTCTATGCTTTATATACTTACGATCCCCCAGAAGTATTTCAAAATAGTGGTTTAGCAGGGGAAGACGGCAACGGTAATCGTGCTGCGAGACTAACACGTATTACTGCCGATGCTAGCAACGGTTATCGAACTGCTATTCCAGGAAGTGAAGTAGTTATTCTGGGTCAAAACAGTACTTGGTCAAACTTTAATGCCTTTGCCAACAGTACGAATGACTTCAATGAGCCTGCTGCGGGTATTTTGCCTGATGGCACAAACTTGCCAGACTTTCTAGCAGCCGATAGCGAGTCTCATACCATTGGTTCGGTAGAATTTGGGATTGATGGGGCATTGTATGTCACCAATGGAGATGGTACATCTTACAATCGAGTCGATCCTCGTACTGTCCGTGTTCAAGATATTGATAATCTCTCGGGTAAAGTTTTGCGGATCGACCCCATAACTGGAGCAGGTTTAGCAGATAATCCTTTTTATAATGGCGATCGCAATGCCAATCGTTCTAAAGTTTATCAGCTAGGTTTACGCAATCCCTTTCGCATGACCATCGATCCCCGTAACGGAGATGTTTATGTTGGCGATGTCGGCTGGACGCAGTGGGAGGAGATCAACTCGGCAGGTGCTGGGGCTAATTTTGGTTGGCCCTATTACGAAGGCGGTAGCGGCAATAATATTAGGACTGGGGGCTACAGAGATTTACCTGAAGCTCAGGCTGCTTATAATAGCAATCTCTCCTTCGAACCTTCAATTTTAGCCCTCAATCATGGAACAGATGGGATCAACGCTATTGTTTTGGGAGATATTTATACAGGCAATGCTTTTCCTCAACAGTATCAGGGTGACTTGTTCTTTAATGATTTAGGTCGCGGTATTGTACGTAACGTCAGCTTTGATGAGTCGGGGAATGTAACTTCGGTAGACACCTTTGCTACTGGCGCTAATGTTGTCGTCCAGATTATTGAAGCACCCGATGGCAGTTTGTACTATGTCGATCTTGACGATGGCATAGTGGGACGTTGGTTCTTTAGGTAAACTAATTTATTAGTATAAACGCTCACCTTAACAGGGGTAGCCTTAAGCTGTAAGCTCTTGCATCTTACTTGAGTTAATAGCTTATAGCTACGCGTAGCCGTTTTATCACCCTTAGATAGAAATAGATACCAGGGAAAAATCAATGACCTTAACTCCTAATTATTGCGGTTCACGCATGAATCGGGTTCAATTGCCGCTGATTCCTGTAGTTAGTGAACTAATCCGTAACAATCCTGGGACAATTTCACTGGGACAGGGAGTGGTCAACTATCCTCCGCCACCACAGGCGATCGCCTCTTTGGAAACCTTTCTCGCCCAACCAAGCAATCATCTTTACCAAGCGGTTACGGGAATTGAGCCTTTAGTTAAAGCGATCGCCCACAAACTTGCGGTTGATAATCAGATTGAGACTAGTAAACAAAATATTGTCGTCACCGCAGGTAGCAATATGGCGTTTCTTAATGCAGTGCTGGCAATTACTGAGGCGGGAGACGAGATTATCCTTAATACTCCCTACTACTTTAACCATGAGATGGCAATTACTATGGCAAGCTGCCATCCTGTATCAGTTAAAACCGATCGCCACTATCAGCTAGACTTAACGGCGATCACTCAAGCCATTACTCCCAAAACTAAAGCGATCGTCACTATTTCACCCAACAATCCGACGGGAGCGGTATATCCCTCTGAAGATCTTCTAGCAGTCAATAATCTATGTCGCGATCGCGGTATCTATCATATTAGCGATGAGGCTTACGAATACTTCACCTACGACGGCGTTAAGCATACCTCCCCAGGCAGCTTTCCCAATAGCGAACCGCATACCATTTCTTTATTTAGTCTTTCTAAAGCGTACGGCTTTGCTAGCTGGCGGATCGGCTATATGGTCATTCCCCAGCATCTTACTCTCGCGGTCAAAAAAATCCAGGATACCAACGTGATCTGTCCTCCCGTCGTGTCCCAATATGCCGCATTAGGGGCGTTAACCGCTGGCAAAAGCTATTGCCAACAGCACTTAACCAAAATTGCTCAGGTCAGAAATATAGTTACAGAACAACTCCAGCAAATTTCCCCTATTTGTGCGATCTCTCCTAACCCTGGCGCTTTTTACTTCTTCCTCAAGCTTAAAACCGATCTCCATGACTTAGATCTCGTCAAGCAGCTAATTGAACAATATCAGGTGGCGGTAATTCCTGGCAGTACTTTTGGAATGCAGGATGGCTGCTATTTACGGGTGGCTTATGGTAGCTTGCAGTTAGATACAGCAAAAGAAGGCATTGACCGCCTGATTACAGGCTTAAAAAACATCTGTGGATAATTTAATGTTCAATGTTTAATGCTCAATTTAAGGTATTGCCAAGATTTAAACAATTATATTTTTTGACAATGAAGATTTCCCGCTTGAGAGTATTGGATAATCTTTTTATCCCTAGTAAAAAGAATTAAATCATTTAACCTAGCAGTGGCACAAATGATTCTGTCTGCTGGATCGCCGTGGAAGTCTCCTGGTAGGAAATTACTTTCGATCGCAGCTTCAGGTGATAACTCGACAAGGCAAACACCTGGTTGATTAAGACTTTCTTCTACCCAATCTCTAATTGGTTTATTCAGCACAATTCTTCCCTTAGCTGTTAAAACGGATAGTTCCCAAACGGAAATAGCCGAAATATAAACTTTTCCCTGCTTGCCCCAGTGATTTATTTCATCAACTATTTCTGTCGTCAATTCTGAAGATTTTTCAAACAACCAAATCCAAGTATGTGTATCGAGTAAAATTCCTTTTATAGTTCTGCCTCCCAAGCTTCTCCCGTACCTTCAACTATATCCCCCATAATTTCTACAGTGCCTTCCATGCAGCCGTACAAAGAATAATCTTCTTCAGTAAAAGGTTTTAGTTCTGCCATCGGCTTCCCGTGTTTGGTAATCACAATGGTCTCTTTGGTACGGTTAATTTCATCGATTAGTCTTAGGCAGTGGGTTTTAAATTCCCCTGCTCCTAATGTTTTATTTTTATAATTCATTTTTATATTTGACTATGGTTATCAAGCTATAGTCAAATTTTAGCAAAACTCTATAGTAGTTTTAGGATTAGCAGCAGCAAGGTTGCTGATATCTTTAATTCGGCGATCGCTTTTATTCTGCTCTGTTGTTATTTTTTTATAGTTAATACGCCTGGTGTGAATTAAAATTAGCTAATAAGATGACCCAAACTATTGTAAATTTGAGTTCTTCAATCTCTATCCAGGTCAAAATAACTCTACAATTGTCGGATTTTAAAAGCTGATAGCTGATAGCTGATAGCTACGAACTAATAGCCTTTCAACGAAGCTAATTCACACTAAGCGTAGTTAATATTATCCGTACTGTTTTGAAAACAAGAGGGACTTATAAAGCCCCCCCCACAGTGTCATAAATTAAGTGTCATAATTAGCAACTAATCATGCTTCAACCAGCTAAAGTGAGAACGAACATCTTTGCCCACTTCTTCAATGGGGTGTTCTGCTTCTAGACGGCGAGTAGCGGTAAATCCTGGTTTACCAGCCTGATTTTCTAAGATAAAGTCGCGGGCGAAATCTCCCTGCTGAATCTCGCGCAAAATCTTACGCATTTCCGCGCGAGTCTGTTCATTAACGATTCTGGGGCCACGAGTATAGTCACCATATTCGGCTGTAGTCGAAATACTGTCGCGCATTTTGGCTAAACCACCTTCCACAATCAGATCAACGATTAGTTTTACTTCGTGCAAACATTCAAAATAAGCCAACTCTGGCTGATAACCTGCTTCCACCAAAGTTTCAAAACCTGTTTTAATTAGGGCGCTCAAGCCACCGCAAAGTACCGCCTGTTCGCCAAACAAATCTGTTTCAGTTTCTTCTCTGAAGGTAGTTTCTAAAATACCTGCTCTTGTACCACCGACACCTTTAGCATAAGCCATAGCGCGCTCGCGAGCTTCTCCTGTAGCATCTTGATAAACGGCAAATAAGCAGGGTACGCCCTGTCCTTGAGCATAGGTACGTCTTACTAAATGCCCTGGCCCTTTGGGGGCAACCATCATTACATCAACGCCTTTGGGGGGAATAATCTGACCAAAGTGAATATTAAACCCGTGGGCAAAAGCAAGGATTTTGCCATCAGTTAGATGAGGGGCAATTTGTTCCGTATAAACTCGTCTTTGAACTTCATCGGGAAGCAAAATCATAATCAGATCTGCTGCTTTGGCTGCATCTTCTACTGGATGAACCGTCAAGCCTTCCCGTTCGGCGATCGCTTTGGACTTACTTCCAGGATACAAACCAACAACAACATTAATACCGCTGTCTTTTAAATTAAGAGCATGAGCATGTCCTTGAGATCCATAGCCTATAATGGCTACTGTTTTATCTTTTAGTAGATCTAAGTTGGCATCCTCGTCGTAATACATCCGCGCCATAAGAATTTCTCCAGCATCGTTAAATCTTGCCTGATTATTATAGTTTCTTTGAGTCAAGGAGAAAAATCATCTAGACAATAGGAATGATAGATTATGTCTATAGTTTTTTAGCTTTCAGCTTTTGACCTATCTTCACGAATTCAAATTTAAAATATAGCGATTTGCGAAGCATAGCCGCCCTATCCTAAAGGATTCCCTTCGGTCAAGGATACCTCTTCGCACTTGTCCTTGTCGCCTTGAGGATAAAGGCATCGCATTTGACTAAAACTATCTTGTCTTAACTTGTCACTATTACCTACTACCTACTACCCACTACCTAAACAAAAGCATAAAAAACTAATTAAAATGACTATATGACTAATCCTACTGACGATAAAGCAATAGTCTTGGCTGCTAATCAAGCGTTTTATGAAGCATTTAGCGATCGCAATCTGAGTCAGATGAGATCTATCTGGTGGCAGGGGGCAACAAGCCTTTGTATTCATCCTGGTAGTCAGCCCTTGTTAGGTTGGTCGCAAATTGAGGAGTCTTGGGCGGCTATTTTCCATAATACAGATGAGTTGGAGATTGATATCGAAGTGGTGCAGGTAGAGGTTGATCGCTCTTTGGCGCATGTTGTGGTTCGGGAAATTGTCTTGCAGGCTAACCAAGGTAGAAGAATGAAAGCCCAGTCAATCGCTACTAATGTTTTTCAGAAGATGGCGCAGAAATGGTATCTACTAAACCATCACGGTAGTCCAATTATTCGATAGGCATTTAACATTGAGCATTGAACATTGAGCATTAAGCATTGAGCATTAAGCATTTAGCCTCTGATTCCTGTAGGATATTAGTATTAATTTTAAATGATATGCCCAAACAATACTTAAATACTCTGTATATTAATGTCTGCTGATATTGATCCTTTTTATGCTGGTTCGACTATTTCTGATCAAAGGTATTTTGTTGGTTATCAAAATCAGCTAGATACTATTACCATGCGGGCTGTTTCGGTCCAACCCACAAGCATCAATGTGATTGGGCGTAATCGGATTGGTAAGTCTTCTCTGCTCTATAACTTTTGTCAAACCTATGAAGAAAGAATTGCGGGGAAAGGAAAAGATACGCACAATTTTTTGGCGGTATATATTTCTTTACAGCAGGGTAATTGTCAATCTAAAGCAGGATTTTATCGTGTAATTGCGGAAGAATTAGTCAAAATTTTGCAACCGCGATTTAATTGGTTTCGTCAACCAAAAAAGCTACTGCAAGATCTTAAAGCAACTAGTTTTGATACAGATAGTTTTTATGAAGCTATGGTGCAGTTTCGGGATGTCGAAATTCTGCCCATCATCTGCTTAGATGACATTGAATCGTTGTTTCAGCAACCCGAAGAATTTGATAACGGTTTTTATGATAATTTGCGCTCTTTGATGGATAAAAGCGCCTTGATGTTGATTATCGCTTCTGATAGCAACCTGAGGGTATACAGCGAACAAAAAAAGCTAACTTCTTCTTTTTTCAATGTGGGGCAAGTAATTAAACTAGAAGGTTATTCGCAGTTTGAGGCAGGAGATTTAGTCCGTTTGCCGCAGACAATTATTTCTGATCAAGCAGCAGCATTAAGCGAAGCAGAACAAAAAATTGCTCTGTCATGGGGCGGCAAAAATCCTTATCTACTTCAGTCAGCAGGACTATATCTTTGGGAAGCGAAGAAGTCTAACGAAAATACAGCCTGGGCAAGAGAAAAGTTTAAGCGTCAAGCCCAAGGCATCTCTTCTCACTATGGCATCTGGGGTAAATGCGGGCGGTTTATCTACTGGCTATTCTGGCGCATCCCTGTCAAATTAGGTCGGTTTATCTATTTGTTCGGTAGCAATTTGGGAGAAGTAGCCAACGGAATTTTAGGTCTAACAATGATTGGGCTAATTATTCTTGTCTGTCTGAGAAAAGTTCCTGTTGAAGAAGCGATCAAATTCTTTTTAGACTAAGTAACTATAGTCGTTTTAAGTAA
>JBCCNG010000160.1:0-8234 GCA_039025955.1 Cyanobacteria bacterium P01_C01_bin.72
CAGCACCAGCATGTCGCCCTGTTTAAGCCCCGCGATCACCCGAGGCAGCGCACGGTCAAACCACTTGACGGGGAGACAACCTCTACAATCAATATGAGACAAAGGACTTAGAGAAGGTTTCAGCTCAATAAAAATAGCTTGTCTTAACTTGTCACGAATGACCAAGCCCTAATTATTCGCTTTATTCGCTGCTTCAATCCAGCGGTCAAATAACTCCTGATTATTTGCTACCCATTCTTGGGCGTGACGACGAATATCTTCAGGTTTATTTTCCCCTTCCTTAATACGAAGACTTTCTTGATTTATATCTTGTACAGGAATTTCTACTAGCTCAAACCAGCTTTTTGCCACAGGATTAGCTGCTAAAAATTCCTTATTAGCCACAATCTTTTGTTGAACTTTAGGAAAGCCGTAATTTTTGCCATTGACTATCGTATCTTCTTGAGCAATATTCATTGTCTCGGGGAAAGAAGTAAAAGGAACTTCTAACCAGATAATATCTTGATCTGGTTTTAGTACTGAACCTACCCAATGGGGATTATAAGCATAGAAAAAGACTGATTCTCCCTGTTGATAGCGAGTAATACTATTGGCTAACAAAGCGACGTACTGTCCGCGATCATGTTCTACGGTATCTTCCAAACCGTAAGCCTCAATCTGATGATCGATATTTAATTCACAAGCCCATCCCGCATTGCAACCTACTAAGTTAGCTTTTCCATCACCATCGGAGTCAAACAGCTTGGCAATTTTGGGATCTTGAAACTGTTTTAAGTTAGAAATATTGTGTTTATCGGCGGTTTTTTTGTCAATCTGATATCCTGAGCTTCCATTTGGAGTCAGAGTGCCGATTTCTGCTAATTTTTCTGCACCGCCAGCATTATTAAAGAATTGTTGATGTCCTGGTACATAGTAAACCACGCTATAGTCTATGTCTCCATTAGCAACAGAAAGATAGAGAGCGGGATAGTCAATTTCTTTGGGGTTTTCCACCTGATAGCCAAGCTTCTCTAAACCAATTTTGACAATCTCGGTTTGAAAATGTTCTTCAATCCAGCTACTGTGAGCAGTACGCAAAGTTACCTGAGATGATTCTGGATTATCATTAGTCGATGATGGTGATTGACAAGCAGTTAGACTGGCAAGCAACACCAGCGCCGCTATTTTTAAGTTTATTTTTAAACTAGAGAAAGGCAATTGTCTGGACAGCATGATTTCTGAACATTATTAATAATATTATTTAAATTAAATTTCTCAGATCGTAGATATCTTGCAGAAAAGCGCGAATATAATCATTGGCAGGTTGATTGAGAATTACTTCTGGTATTCCAACCTGAACAATTTTACCTTCTTTCATTATGCCAATGCGATCGCCTAGTTTAAACGCCTCGTGAATATCGTGACTGATAAAAATAATGGTTTTTTGCAGTTCTTGCTGTAGTCGCAACAATTGCTGCTGCATTTCTCTTCTAATTAGAGGATCGAGGGCGCTAAAGGGTTCGTCCATCAATAAGATCTCGGCATCTGTGGCTAAAGCACGGGCAAGCCCCACTCTCTGTTTCATCCCTCCACTGAGATCTGCGGGGAAGCGATCTGCCCACTGTTCTAAGCCTACTCTCGCTAAAGTAGCTAGACTCTTTTGACGGCGTTTCACAGGGGACATTCCCCGCATTTTGAGTCCATATGCAACATTTTCGACTACGGTTTTGTGGGGAAATAGTCCAAATTGCTGAAAAACCATTGATATTTTACGCAAACGAAGCGATCGCATTCTTTTTTCGTTTATATGAGCGATGTCTTCCCCGTCTAGATAAATATGCCCACTGGTAGGTTCAATCAGGCGGTTAATGCAGCGAATTAGGGTAGATTTTCCCGAACCAGACAACCCCATAATGACAAATAGTTCGCCTTGATTAATTTCTAGAGAAATATCGGCAATACTAATAACATGATTAGTTAAGTGTAAAATTTCATCTCTCGTTTTGCCTGCTCGAAATAGCTGAAGAGCAGTATTAGGTTGATCTCCATAAATTTTAATTAGATTTTGCAGACCAATTTTAATTTTTGAACTTGGCATTGTTGCTCTCAAAGTACAGTAATCGCCTAATTATCGGCTCTACATTAGACTTTTAGCAGTCTATTTTTAAGACCGTTTATTAATTAAACCCAAATTAAAACGACTACAAACTAGCAAATTTTCCCATAGGGTTAAACAATTGCTCTCATGAAGGAAGCAAGTTTAACCCATCAGCGATTTAGCGAGTATTAAGATGGCAGTTACCGCCAAAAATATAGTTTAAGTTACAGGCATATTGTTTATGGCAAGATGAGAAGCCACAACTCAACCAGAGAATCTTAGTTACTAGGAGCAATTGGTAAAGTTCTGCCCTCAACCTGGTCCAAATAGGGCTGTACCTCTTCAGTGTAGTCTATGGGGAGAACAGCACAGACATTTTGGTGGGGACGAGGAATAATTACCCAAGATTCCAGGGTTGCACCTTCAGCTTTTTTTACTGCATCTATCCCTGCCGCCATTGCCGTTTTAACTTCTGAGACATCACCCCGAATATTAATGTTAAAACGGGCGCTACCGACGCGAATATAGCCTACTAAGGTAACGCGACCTGCTTTTACCATAGCATCAGCGGCAGCAAGAATACCTGGAAAACCTTTTGTTTCGATCGATCCTACAGCGGATTGAGATGGCATTAAATTTACTCCTAAATTATCAATAACAAATACAAAATTAGTAATTTCAAACCGAATATTAAACTAAATCTTAAATCAAGTTTTAAATCAAATTTTAAATTACTTTTATGAATACTAATCTTAGCTGACTCAGGGTAGTTTTAGAATAGATTTGACTACAGATTCAACTACTGAGCTTCAGTCATCTAAAAGCGATATTGTTCTACCTCTTCGGTATAGTCGATTGGCAAAACAGCAACTACGTTATCAGGGGGATTTGGTACAGTATAGTGAGTTGTTACCTTACCGCCAAAAGTATCCTCGGCGGCTTTAAGTCCTGCTTCCATTGAGGGTCTAACTTCTGAAATAGGACCACGAATAGCAATCACGAAAGTACCACTTTCACCTTTATCAAAATAAACTAGAGTGACACGACCGGCTTTTAACATAGCATCAGAAGCCGCCAAAACCGCAGGAAAACCCAAGGTTTGGATCACTCCCACCGCATGTTGTTGAGACATAAATTTCAGTCCAAAATTCAAGTTATCAAGGCATATCAGCCTAGACTACTATATCTTGATTGCGCTCGGTTCGGATACCGTAGCAATAATGCGATCGCAACCTGATTTGGGTTTTGCCCACTGATACTGAGATTCTTGAGGATCTCCCCAGCATAAACCTAAATATACTTCGGTACGGGCAGCATCAATTTCTGCCCATTCAGTTTGTGTAATTAATTTGCTGAGATATTCGGCAGATATTAGCTGATGGTGTTTGCCTTGGTGATTTTGACGATGATTGACCAACCAAAATTTCATTTGAGCGGTTACTTGTGACCAAAAATCGAGAATTTCCGCCCGTGCTGCAATTAATGTTTCTTTATCACCTTCTACGGGAACTAACTGATTATGGATTTCAGGATAGGTAATGCTTTGCTGGTTAAAAGTGCAGGAGCGCCAGATTAGACCCGAAACTTGGTGCTGTCGCTGGTATTCGTGGATTTGACTCCGAAAGTCTCGATAAGCAAAAACCTTATTTACCTGATTCATATTCAGAGCTTTTGCCACGACAGGATCATTAATTCGTTGGGCTGAAGATAAGACGACACGATTACCCTTCCAATTTTCTTTTAGCTCGCAGTCTAATATTTTGATTAGTTCGTCGGTAGTATATGTCATCAATTCAAGTCGACTCTAGCTGCTCTGTCTGTATTTTAGCGTTGCTTTTAGTAATACAAAAGAATAAAACAGATCGACTTTATTTTTGGTTAATGTAGCGATTATCAGACTTATGAGGTACAAAGGTGATTATTTGAAGGCAGTCCTAAAGGATTAGCTCCTTACGTCCTAAAGGATACACTCAATGTTACAAGTGCAAGCCGCTCCGCATATCGCGTCAGGGCACAAAGGCACACAAAGCAAAGCTTTGCCAGTCCTAAAGGATACCGCTTCGCATATGGTACACCTTCGGATATCGTCTAACGACACGGGGCTATCGCCCCTGCCCCTCTTCTAGGGGCGAGTCCAAAAGGACTCGTTGCGCTATGCGCTGTGCCGCATGTAGTAAGATGTACCTCGCCACTTTGAGAATTGCTATATCGGCGGCTAATAGTTAGCATTCAGAATAAAAATACGTATCATGATGACATAATTAATAGTTGGTAAGGTTTTATGTTCTCAGAAAGCATCGAAATTTGCCCAGTCTGCCAGGTACATATCAAAGACGATCAAGAGGTGATATTTAGCACAGGGAAACCAGGCAATCGCACAAAATTATGGGCAAGAGTCTGTCAATATATCGTAGGTAAAAGAGATGGCTGTATCAACCAAGATGGAGATAAAATTTCCCAGATCAAGCCGACAGATAGCTATCAGCCAGTTACCTTTAAGCGAGAATAGTCTCTACTCAACAGTCCTCTTGGTTTAACTCAGAAAGAGTTTGTAAGAAGGGTTAGCGCTTTCGTCCCAATGACGATAACCGATGGAGTTGAGAAATGTTTGCCACTCCGCCATTTCATTTGGCGGGACTTGCATCCCCACAGCTATGCGCCCGTAGTCTGCACCATTATTACGATAGTGAAAGAGACTAATATTCCAGTTGGGACTCATACAGCTCAAAAATTTGACTAATGCTCCTGGGCGTTCGGGAAATTCAAAGCGATACAGCAGCTCGTTTTCTGATAATGGAGATCGCCCGCCTACCATATGGCGTAGGTGCATTTTGGCTAGTTCATCATCGGTTAAGTCAATAGTCTCAAAGCCCTGACTAGTAAAAGTAGCGACCATCGAGGCGGCATCATCCCGATCTTTAATTTGAATCCCGACAAAAATATAGGCTTTCTGCTCGTCGGAAATACGGTAGTTAAACTCAGTTAGATTACGCTTACCCAG
The DNA here is from genome assembly GCA_039025955.1 of Cyanobacteria bacterium P01_C01_bin.72. Taxonomy (GTDB): domain Bacteria; phylum Cyanobacteriota; class Cyanobacteriia; order Cyanobacteriales; family Xenococcaceae; genus Waterburya. The sequence goes on from JBCCNG010000160.1 coordinate 5,079, forward strand.
ACACTCACAAAACTTGCGAAAGCTGCCCCTTTCTTCGGGGATCGTCACGGCAAAAATTGCTTCACGGCGTTCCCCAAATTCGGCTCTTTCGGAGACAAACCGTAAACGATCAAAATTCATATTTGCTCCACAGGCGATCGCAACTAAAGTTTCGTCACTAATATTTTCCCGTTCAACATAAGCTTTGGCTCCGGCGATCGCTAATGCTCCCGCTGGTTCTAAAATAGAGCGAGTATCTTGAAAGACATCCTTGATCGCCGCACAGGTGTCGTCTGTATCCACAAGAATAATCTCATCTACGTAGTCTTGGCATAATCTAAAGGTTTCTGCCCCCACTTCTCTTACTGCTACTCCATCGGCAAATAAACCGACTCTGGGGAGGCAGACGCGATATCCTGCTTTGAGCGATCGATACATGGCATCAGCATCTACAGGCTCTACACCAATAATCTTGATTTCAGGTCTTAATCTTTTGATATATGCGGAAATTCCCGCAATTAGACCACCTCCACCGATAGCGACAAAAATAGCGTGAATTGGCTGCTGATACTGGCGTAAAATTTCCATGCCAATTGTTCCTTGTCCCGCAATTACGTCAGGATCGTCAAAAGGATGAATGAAAGTCAAACCCTTTTGTTGACATAGCTGTCTGGCATGGGCGCAAGCATCGTCATAGGTATCGCCGCTTAAAATTACGTCGCCACCGCGAGCCTTCACCGCATCTACTTTCACCTGGGGAGTAGTGACAGGCATAACAATGATTGCCGTTGTCCCTAGATGTTTAGCGGCTAAAGCTACTCCCTGGGCATGATTTCCTGCTGATGCGGCAATTACCCCCTGCTCTAATCTGTCTGGCGGTAGTTTAGCCATTTTGTTGTATGCACCCCGCAGCTTGAAGGAGAATACGGACTGCACATCCTCTCGCTTCAGCAATAATTTATTATTTAGCCTAGCGGATAAATTAGGCGCAAGCTCCAGAGGAGATTCTTGGGCAACATCATAGACACGAGCATTGAGAATCCTCTCTAAATAGTCGGATTTCATGGGGGAGAGACAGCATAAAAATAATTTGCGACACTAATGATTTTAAATCAGTTAGTCAAGAAACTTTCTTCAACTGCTAAAAATCCACTGAGAGCAGCCCAATTTTTGACTGTAAATTTGCAAAGAAATTTTCGACCACAGAAAAGATTCTCTCCCCTTTGATGCAACTCAGACTTGAACTACTAAGGCTCAGAGGGCTGAATTTGCGGCGCACGCTTAAGATCAGCATGCTGAATTAATTGGACAGTTTGGGCAGGAACAATCATTTCTACTCCTGCTTTCTTAGGTTTCTTTTTGCCGACAGGGGGAATTTCTAATAAATCCCTTGTGCCTGTAATACCCTGTCCAACAAAGAGCAGTAGCGCCAAGCAGTTGAGGAGAATATGCAGATTTCTCATTGCTATGCTGCGGTAGATATCATCCACGATAGCGATCGACATAATCATCAATAAGGATACGGCAATGCCATAGTAGTGATGTGACCAATACCATTCATCTGCCAAGCGCCAGACTCCCTCTTGTTCTCCGATAATAATCAGACCCATGCCCGTCAGGGTTGCAAATACCCCTCGCCATAGTTTGGGTTTAGCCTGGAGTAACAGCACCAGAGAAGCGATTGTCGCCGCAAACATTAACAGAATTAATATTGCCTGGGGATTGTTTTTCGTCCACAGACCTTTTTTAATAAAGCTCTTATAAATAATTGAATATGCCAGGGCAATTAAAGATACGACCACCACACTTGTTGCCAGCCAACGACCGATTTTTACATGCTCTCTACCGACTACGGCAGGAATTTTATTTTTATCTTTTTTGGCAGCCAAACGACGTTGACGGGTTTGCCAGGCAAAGTTAGTGACAACTCCCACCATAGGGAAAACAAACACTACTACTAAAGCGGGATGAATCAGAGAAGCTAAATCTTGACTTCCTAGGTAGGTAAAAGCGAGATATTTTGATTGAGCAACTATTGCCCAGGGTTGTATATTCATGGTGTTAATCCGCTGGATTCTGAGATAAGTTCTTAAATTAGTTATAGAGAACACTCAACGTATTCTCAGTAAGTTAAAACACAATTCTGAAAACAGACTGAATTTCGGCTGAATTCCAAACAGATTTTAAAATGTGCGAGCAACTTCAGAGCCAAATCTTCCAAACTTCTGATGATTTGAGTAATATATTGGTAATTATTCCCGTACGAGATGAGGCGGAGACGATCGCCATCGTCATTAAGAATTTACAGAGTTTTGGTCTGAAGAATATTCGTGTGGTGGATAACGGCAGTCGCGATCGCAGTGGCGAAATTGCCCAGGCTATGGTTGCAGAGGTACTATATGAACCCCAGGCTGGCTATGGACAGGCTTGTTGGCATGGTTTACAAGAAATACCGCCAGAAATTACCTGGATTTTGTTTTGTGATGGCGACGGTAGCGACGATCTTAGCTGCATCCCCACAATGGTTGGTTTACGGCAGCAGTATGATTTGATTTTAGGCGATCGCCGCGCTATGGCTCAAAGTAAGGCGGTTATGACTCCCGTACAGCACTTTGGTAATGGTTTGGCAGGTTGGTTAATCAATTGGGGTTGGGGCTATACATATAACGATTTAGGTCCATTGCGGCTGATTGAACGCTCGAAGCTAGAGCAAATTGCCATGACCGACCGTGGGTTTGGCTGGACGGTAGAAATGCAGGTGAGGGCAATTGAGGAAGGTTTAAAAGTCTGCGAGATTCCTGTTAACTATCGTCCCCGTCAGGGAGGTAGATCAAAGATTTCTGGCACTATTTCTGGCAGTGTGCAAGCAGGAACAATTATCTTGAGTACTCTAGGAAAACTGTATTTAGCGAAACTGCTTAAAGGTAGCCGGATTAATAATTCTCTTCCTCGTTTAAACGGGAGTAAGTCTAATTTTGAGTCAATTTTGATACTTTGGCTGAGTACTTTGGGCTTAATCATTGGTGCGGTAATGATGACACCCTACGGAGATTTTCGCCAGGGGGCAAACGTGATTCGTTTTGGCTATGGTGCAGGGGTGATGTGTTGCGGCTTTGCCTTATCTTGGCGGCTTAAGTCTGTCTCTCCTCTGTGGTTTTGGGCAATTGCGATCGCCAC
>JBCCNG010000161.1:0-8224 GCA_039025955.1 Cyanobacteria bacterium P01_C01_bin.72
CATACGATGAATATTCCGATCTTTTCCGTAACTGGAGACGCAAAGAATATCGGAATATTCATCGTATGAAGCTAAAACTTTTGACCAGTTTTGATCTGCCAGATCTTGCTTGAATCTTACAACAAACTTATCTATTTTCTGAAGCTCATTAGAACGCCCATGAAACCACAGGTTTGACTCTTGACTCCAATTATCCAGTACGTTGCGATGGATTACGTTGTCTTTTTTCGTTGAAGTTGAAGGCTGAGTGGCATAAGCTGCGATCGCAGGACTTTTTTCTTGACCTGCTTTATGGTTAGTTGCTCCCTTTTGGTCGGCGTGAACCATTTCGTGATAAGCAAGCAGCTTGCCTTGATCGGAGTGGGGTTGATTTTGGTTTTTACCGTAGAGAATGTTGTTGCCCTTATAATTTAAGGCTGCTGCACCCGATCGCCGACAAATATCGTGGGCTTGAGGGTTATCGAATACGTGTAGCTGGCTATAATCATTACCCGTCACCCCCGTCATGGTAGCTTGCAGTTGAGCATTGACATGTTTGCCTTTGCCACTGTGAATGACATCGTCCAAATCCTGTACTAGTTCGGGACTAGCAGTTCCCCCCTGACTAGCATCAGCCTCTGGTGATGTTTCTTTATTAGAGCGCTGTAGTTTTGCCGTTAATTCACTATTAGATTTTGTAGTTAGTTCTTCCTCCAAGCGTTCATCCGCCCGTGCTGCTATCGGCTGTTTATGATGATTGAGAGCGATCGCAGCAATGTTATCTGCTTGCTGTTCTTCCCAGTCGTTAGGATTGCTAATAGTTGTAGATTTGAACAGTAAGTTTTGATTGGTAGTTGGACGGACGTGAGGAAACAGATTGATGTCGCCAAAGTTCTTATCATCCAGCGCCAAATTGTTGTTTATTGTCGCAGCAGATATATGTGTATCATTGCTGTTATCTGCCTCGCTGAAAGGTCGAGCTTGAGGGCTGAACTGTAGGCTGGAAGTCAAATCATTTTTCTTTTTTCGTTGCCTCATTCTCATAGCTTTGACTCCACCATCTAGGATAAGTGTCTAAATAAATCTTGCGATCGAGGTGAAAAAACACCAGTAATTATTGATTTATTCGCTTACTTAATTTTGAATAAAATCACAAATCGACCTACAGCTTGGCTTTGATCTATCTTTGGAGTCAATCCTAGAACCTGCTGATTTATCGGCATAGATCGGCATAGATCGGCAGTTATACTTATTTTTCAGATCGAGATTGGCAGACTATCGATCTGATTGGCTTGATTGAAAATGACCATCAAATTTATTCATCCTGCTCTGGATTTACAGCATCAGAAAAACCTTGACGTAGTTCCTCGTCATCGTCTTCTCTTAACCAATCTGCACCGTTAGGAGTCGGACGTTGCCAAGAAGTAGCATCCCAATCTTGACGACGTAAACCAAGAAAATAGCAGTGGAGTTGATGATGAGTCGGTATTTTGCTTATTTCCTTTTCTTGAGTGGATTTTTGTGCCATTTCTCGGCGCATTACTTGTAAAATAGCGCTTTCCAAGTTAGCAGTAGATAGTTGATGGAGTCCTCTTTCCTGGTAGCAATTACTCCAAGCTTCTTTCCCTTTTCCTGGTAGTTGACAATTTTCGTTTCTAATTACCGCATGCCAGGCTGCATAGTAAGTTTCCCATTTACCCCAGACTAACCATAGACGTTGAAGAGCATCGAGTTCTGGGTTTTCCCACCGTGCCATGTATAGCAGTTCTTCTAAAACTAAAAAAGGCTCATTGAAAGGCTTGAGAATATGTCCTTGATTAGATGATTCTAAGGCTGCGGGTAAGTCGAAAAGATATTGAGTTTGTTCGTTATAACGCTGTTCCTGTCGAGCTTCTTCTCGCTCCTGTAGCTGTTGTAAACCTAATTTACTGTAGAGTGATTCGTTTTCTTCGTTTTGACGATCTTGCTGTGGAGTAGATTCTGTTTCCTTAGCTTCTGGTGTTGTTTCAGATTTAGTAGCCGATTCTGCTAACTCTGATTCTGCTGGTGATTCAGAGGACGTTTGTTGTGGAAATATAGGCACGTTGCCAAAATTATGTCCGAACTGTTGCGATCGCTCTAACTCGGTTTCGGGGGATGATGGTTCGCTCTGAGAATTAAACTGGCGAGCGCTATTATTATCAGTCTGGGTAATTTTTTTAGACAGTAAAAAGTGACGCTTTAAATCCTGCTTGAGCTGTCTTTTCCGTTCTTCATCTAAACCCTTTCGGCGACGACGAGCTTTCATCAGCCATTATTCATATTGAGTTAAACCAGTCTATTCTGGCATAGAAGAATTGGGAGTAGGAAGTTTGAAGTAGAAACTTGAAGATTCCTGTTGCCAAAAAATCTAATTACACAAAAAATTGATAAATAGCTAATTTTTGCTCAGATTGGATATTTCAGTTTAGAAAGCTTTGGGCAATCCTGCTTGTTTTAAAACTGCATTGGCAGTGTGCCTCGATTTAATAGCATTGTCAACAACAAACCTGCGTTGTGTAAGTGGACTAAACCATATTTCATGGTCTCCCTTTCCTTGTCGCTCGAAATAACACTCTGCTTGAGTCAGTAGCTTTTTCAAACGAGGAGTTAACGATTTTGCCACTATTTATTGTCCCATTTGAATTAATTCTTGTCGCGAAGTGCTAAGTTCAAAATTAATTGAGCCTGAATAGTTTGGCGGTACTAGGTTGTTGAGTATTAATAATTCAGGAATCATGTTTCGTAATTTAGCTGTCAAAACTTCTATAGTCTCCGCTTCTGTTGCCAATCCTGGAACATCTTCGCTGGTAGCAACCCAAACCTCAGCATCTCCATCCCAGGTAGCTTCAATAATTAGTTTCATAAGGTAAGAGAGCGTTTATTATTTCGTATTGTAGTCGATCACCACTTGCTCAATTTCTTTAATCCTCTATTCTTAATCACACTAGCCAAAGGTCTAATTTACGATCGCCTTTTTTATGACTAAATTAGTAGCTTGCTAAAAATCGTGTCTGGTTTGGTTTGTTATGAGTACTAAGGTCAAGGCTCAAGCCCAACAAACAGTAAGCACTACTGCTAATACTCCAATACAAACAGCGTTACCGCGATCGCGTCCTTTTGATGAGGCAGAATTAGGAGAAGAATCACCTAGTCTAGACTTCGAGCGTAAATTAGCAGGGACTCCACCAGCAGAAGTTCAGCGACAACCAGACAACAGTTTTCAAAACTCCGCTATTTTTGACTATATTCCCGCTTGTGTACAAGCAAAATTGGTTGTGGGTGCGCCTGACGATAAATACGAACAGGAAGCGGATGCTATGGCGGAAAAAGTTATGGCAATGTCGGATCGAGATGAAACGGTAAGGAGATCGCTCGAAGAAGATGAGGGAATTAGTCTCAAACCCCTATCAGATAACATTCAGCGTCAGGATGAAGAAGATGAGGGGATTAATCTGAAGCCTTTGGGGGCAACTATCCAGCGAGCGGATTATGAAGACGATGGCATTACTTTAAAGTCTTTCGATTCCTTGCAGAAAAAAAATGCTCACCGCATTAATCGCGATGGTGGGGATGGTTCATTTACCGCAGGGGCAAATATTGAGAGTAAGCTCAAGAGTAATAAAGGGGGTGGAAGCACCATGCCCGAACGCACTCAGAATTTTATGGAGTCGCGTTTTGGCAATGATTTTAGCAGCGTTAAAATTCATACCGATAATCAAGCGGTACAGATGAATCGGGATTTGAATGCCAAAGCTTTTACCCACGGCAACGACATTTATTTTAATTCGGGGCAATATAATCCTGAAAGTAATTCGGGTAAAAGTCTCCTGGCACACGAGCTTACTCATACGATTCAGCAGACGGGACATACTGCTCTAAAACGCATTGATACCAAAGTCGAAAAGCCAAATAAACTGGCATCAACTAAAGGAAAAGCGAGGTTTCTCCAAACTCGCTCTTTAGCTGCAACAATCCAACGTCAGTCTGAAAACGAAGAAATCAGTCTCAAGCCTTTAGCTGCCACAATCCAACGGGCAGATTATGAAGATGACGGGATTACTCTAAAAGCAATAGATTCTAATTTGATTTCTAGCGATCGCGATTTGTCTGTTCAACGCAAAAGTAAGAAACAGAAAAAAATCGAGAAGGAAAAAAAAGAAGCACAAGAGAAAATGCAGGAGGAGATCGATAATACGGAGGGGGATGCTAGTCTGGCGAATGAAGCGAAAGATACTGCCGACGGACAGGCAGAAAAGCTCGAATCTGTGGCAGAGAATGCTGAAGATAGCGATGCAGCAGAAGAAGCAGCGGATGAATTAGAGTCAGAATCGGATACCGTCAGCGAGACGCAACAGACAGAAGCAGCAGATACGGAAACCGAAGTTGTCGAAACCGAACAGCAGGAAGAAGACAAGGAACAGGAAAACGCCGAACAAGAACAGCAAAAAGCGATCGATGCAGTGGAAGAAGTGACTGGGGACGATACGGGAGACGATGGGGGAGAAGGCGACGGAGAAGGAGAAAACTCAGGAGAAGGCGACGGCGCGATCGCAACTAATAATAACCCTAAGCTACCTCCCGATCCTACGGCAATCAAACCGCCACCAGTTAAACCAGAGCGATCGCCAAAATCGGCGAAAGAAGATCCTGCCTTCCAAGCCATTACCCAACAGACAGAAGCGCTGGGGGAAACCTATAGTTCTCATAAATCTGCTGAGGAAAAAGCCAGCGAAGCGCAAGAATCGGCGGAAGATCCGAGTCAGCAAATGCGTCGCGCCCAGGCATCTCAAAGCAACTAAGCAGGAGAAAAGGAACCTGGGATTTTTGACCGTGAGGCTTTTATTTCTTCGTTATTAAGTGTCTTAGGGATTGAAAAACCAACCACTCAAGAAGATGTTGCCAGTGGTAAAGGTGCAGCTAATGCTGCCGACGCAATTAAAGGAGAAGTAGATAGCAGTAAGTCCGACGCAGGAGGAGGATTACAAGAATCAGCCACAAGAGCACCCGAACCAGGAGTAGAAAAACCAAAAACCGTTATCCCCGTTCCCGATGCGACGGCTGAAACAGGAGAGCAGATTGAAGGGGCGATCGATATTGAATCGGGTGCAGCAGCCCCTAAACCAACTTCTGAAGATGAGATCGAAGGAGAAGCAGCCCAAACTAGCGAGGCTCTAGATAATCTCATTCCCGAAAAGCTCCAGGCAAAGTTAATTGTCGGCGCACCCAACGATCGATACGAACAGGAAGCCGATCGCATGGCGGATAAAGTCATGGCGATGCCCGATAGTAAAGTCGGGGGAGTCGGGAGTCGGGAGTCGGGAGTCCTAAAGGATACCGCTTCGCATATCGGGAATCGGGAATCAGGAATCAATCCTAAGCTAATTGAAAGCGAACCGCTTCAGCGCAAGAGTGAAAGCCTAACTCCTGTAGGTAAGATGGTGCAGTTGTTTCCTGGGATTCTAATTCAAAGATTAGTTGATGCTCCCACTCAAGAAGGCAACGAGGTACAGATCGACCAGAACCGTTTGGGAATATACCAAAGTGAGGCAGGAATAGACGTCAGTGGCAAGTTAAGTAAAGCCAAAGCTAATAACAAGTCTGCACCCCTCAAGTTTCGGCAACAGGAAGAAGCTACCCACCAAAAAACTATACAAGAGCAGGCACAGCAGCGAGATACCAGTACACAGCAGATGTATGAAACTCGCTTAACCGAACACCAAAATGTCCAGTCAACTCAGACTGAATCAAAAACTCAGGATGAAATTGCTAGAGCAGAAGTCACCCAGAATATTCAAGGCATTTATGACGAAACCCAAATTAACGTCAGTGCGATTCTCGGTCGCATGGATGCCAGGGTAGATGCGGAATTTGCTCGTAGCAACCAACGCGCTAACGCCATTTTTGAGCGCCGACAGCGAGAATTATTTGCCGAGTGGAAACATAAATACTACGAAGAAGAAAATCCCCTGCTCGTGCCTTGGATGAAAATCAAAACAGGGTGGGCTTACGTCAAGGTCAAATTCTATCTCAAGAAGTTTTTTAATACGCCTCTGTGGCTGGTAAATAAAGTTTTTACAGGGCTGCCTAATGAGGTAAACGAGATCTATGAAATTGCCAAGCAAGATTTTATTGAGGCACAAAAAGAAGGTATCTATCGCATTGCCGACATCGTTGAAGAAGAGATGGCAAATGCCAAGGCAGAGGTCGATCGCGGTAAGGAAAGAGTTGCTGCTTATGTTGGGACTCTGGACGGCGATCTCCAGTCGGTCGGTTTGGAGGCTGCATCAAAAGTACAGTCTCAGTTCGATAGTTTGGAACAAAGCGTTAAGGATAAGCAGAATCAACTAGTCGAGAGTCTGAGTGCCAAGTACGAAGCCAGCCTCTCGGAGATTAATAAGCGCATTGAAGAACTTAAGGCTGCTAACGCTAGTTTAATTTCTAAAGTAGCAGATGCGATCGGCGAGTTGGCAAAGTGGATGCTGAAACAAGTTTTTAGCGTTTTAAAACCAGTCATTAAGAAAATACCTGGCATTGGCAGCAAGGCAGATGAATTTATTGATGCTTTTGTTGACGATCCTGGCGGGTTTATGAACAACCTGTTTAAAGGCATTGGACAGGGGTTTGAAAACTTTGGCAAAAATATTTTCACTCACCTCAAGACGGCTTTCTTTACCTGGCTGTTAGGGGCGGGTATGGATATCAAGTTCCCTAAAAGTTTCGATCTCAAGGGAATTTTAGATATTGTCCTCCAGGTTTTGGGCTTAACTAAAGACTATATTTTCCAGCTAGCGGGGAATTTTCTCCCCTCCTGGGCTGCTACCTTCCTAGAGTTAGTGGTCGAAAAAGGGAAGTCGGCATTTGCCGATATTGAAGAAACCCTCACGGAGATGGGTTTACCTGGACTGGTAATTAGCTTTTTCAAGGCTTTGATTTCCGTACCTACCGACGGGATTATGGCTCTGTGGGACTTTATCAAAACTGGGTTAGCAGACCTCAAAGACCAGTTTATTGGCATTATCATGAGCGACGTGCTGATTCCCCAAATTATCGTTGCGGGTATTCAGTGGGTGTTGGGCTTAATGAACCCTGCTTCGGGAATTATCAAGATCGTTAAGGCAGTAGTCGATCTGATTCAGTTCTTTATTACTAACATCGACACGATTAAGCAGGTGTTGGCTTCTATCGGTAATGTCTTTCAGGCAGTAGTATCTGGGGCAGTTGGCTTGATTGCGACGGCAGTAGAACAGTCTTTGGCAGATATTTTACCCCTACTATTGGGCTTATTTATTACGATTTTGGGTTTGGGGGCGATTCCTAAAGCAGTTCGTAAGGTGATTACAACCCTCCGCAAACCAATCGATAAAACTATTGGTACGGTATTCAAAAAAGTAGGCAAGCTTTTTGACAAGGTGGCGGGGAAAGTCAAGGGTAAGCTAGGCATGGGCAAGAACCAAGAGGATGATGCCAAAGATAGAGCCGAAAATGCTGCGGAAGAAATCGATGAGACAACGAGAAAACAGCGTGACCCCAAAAAGGTCGAACCAGAAGTTAAAAAGATCGGCAAGAAATATCAGCTAGAAAAGGTCAAATTTAATAAGCCAGGTCGAACCTTTTTTAATAATAAGAAATACAGCGTTGAAGCTAGAACTACGCAGATAAAAAGCGATAAAAAAAGTAGTACTAGTACCAGTAAAACCAAGGTTAGCCGTAAAGCAGTAAGTAATTCTGCCAGTCTGCCCCAAGTTCAACCGCAGTTAGAAACGGATATTCAACGATCGCAAGGTTACGGTTCTACCCTACCCCAGTCAGTACAAACCTCCATGGAATCTGGCTTTAACCATGATTTTTCGGGAGTCAAAATTCATCATAATCCTGAAAGCGATCGCCTGAGTCGTTCTCTAGATGCCGAAGCCTTTACTGTCGGGCAGGATGTCTATTTCCGTCAGGGTAACTATAATCCTAAGTCGCGATCGGGTAAAGAGTTGCTGGCACACGAATTGAGCCATGTGGTGCAGCAGTCTGGCAATTCTGCGGGCAAAGTGGTGCAGCGCAAACCAGTGGATTGGAAAAATAAGAAAAAAGCCCTAATCGTCGAGGATGAAGTTTCGGGCAGTAAGAAAAAAGCCAAGCTCAACATAAAAGCCAAGCTCATCGATGCAGATGATATTTTGTCCAACGCTAAGAAAAAACTGACTAAGATAATCAAGCAAAGAAAAGGTAAATA
>JBCCNG010000162.1:0-8209 GCA_039025955.1 Cyanobacteria bacterium P01_C01_bin.72
CATAAGGGAGTGTGTCCTATCCTAAAGGATATGCGAAGCGGTATGCTTTAGCATTCCCTTCGGTCAAGGACAAAGGCACGGACGCGAATGCGTCCCAGTCGTAGACGATTACAGAGATGCCTATGAGCGCACAAGTGAAGGTCCTGGTCGCATGACTCGGGGAATTATAGATCATTGTCTAACGAATGATGATTGCTGGACAGATGAACTACAGAGCTTTTCGGCTGTTGTATTTACTGCTCTGGTTCAAGATCCTCAGCTACTTCAGCCCATGCGCGATGCTTATGAGGAGCTTCATGAACGTTTGGCTCAGGATAGATTGCCTCCAGGAGTAAGCGAAGTAGTTTTATCGGCAATCGATGGACTTTGGCTCAATTGGGTATTAGGACTCTCTCCATTCGATCGACCCCGCATAAATCGGGTGAGGCAAGCACTTAAAGACATGGTTGAGGAAGCATTGAACTAGTGTGTGTCAGAAAAAGAATTCCGATCTGGTTAACTCGTTCTTTGATTGACAACTTATTTCCGACCTGAATTATTCCTGATTTTTTTACTGGTGTAACTTGCTTCATTAAACCAATTACAAAGCAGGAAAATCCTTTTTTCTATTGGTTAATTATGATTTCTTGGGTTGCTCTTAGTGTTTTTACCATCGCTACTATTTTTAGCTAAAGGAAACTTGTTTTATGAACATAAACAAAACTATGACTGCTCTTCCCATCGAAGCCTATACTTCACAAGAATGGTTTGATAAAGAACAAAAATATATTTTTAGTAATACATGGCAATTTGCGGGTTTGCTCGAAGATTTGACCGAACCAGGAGACTATCTTACAGTTCAAGCAGGACTAAATAATATTCTGGTTATCTATGGTGAAGATAAGCAATTAAAAGCCTTTCACAATGTTTGTCGTCATCGAGGAACTCAGCTATTACGAGCAGTTGGTAAAAGGAAGAAATTCATCACTTGTCCATATCATGACTGGACATACACCCTTGATGGTGAATTATCTGCTGTTCCCGAACGTAAAACTCAATTTCCCGATCTAGACATGAGCCTACTTTGTCTCCATAAAGCTTCGGTAGGAGTATGGCGAGGGATGATTTTTGTCCATCCTGATGCTGATGCAGAATCTTTAAGTAGTTGGTTTGAAGACATTGAACCCTATTTAGGGTCACATCAGCCAGAGAAACTGGTGGAATATCAAGAAGCGAGAACCCGTCATGAAATCAATGCCAATTGGAAAATTGTAGTAGAAAATTACATTGATGGCTATCATTTGGCTCATCTTCACTCAGAAACTCTATTTATGTATGACCATAGAAAACAAGAAAGAGGTTTTGTTGGAAACCATTTCTATTTTTATGAGCCTTTGGCGAAAGACTATGGTGCAGATATTCGGAATAATTCACCCTACCCATTAATCGATCATATTCCTTCAGATAAAATTGGAGCTTATGTGCCAATGCTATTTCCCAATTTAGGATTAGCTGAAATAGAATCAAGCTGGTCGATCTTTTCTATTATTCCCGTAGCTCCAGATAAATCTATCGTGGAATTTAGAAGTAAAGTCATGCCTGTTTCTAGTTGGGATTTCATAACTCAAAAATGGAAATCTTGGAATTACTTTAAATCTCGGAAAGGAGATAAATATAAAACTGGAGATAAAAACGACCCTATGGCATCGGGCAATCTTCTGGCTGAAGATATGTATGTATGCGAACAACAGCAAAAATCATTACAATCGCCATACTTTTCTGTAGGAGCAATTGCCAATGATTTTGAGCAATCTGTTTATCAATATCAGGGAAATGTGCGAGATTATATCGAGCAGCAATCTTAGTTTTCTTGTTTTCTGCCCTTAATCTGTAAATTTTGTATCTAGAAACGTTTCTACTAGAGTTAAACAACTTGATTATATAAATTTTCAGTTTATTCTTTCATGTGGGATAGTATTCAGATTTTTACGGTTTTGCTCATTTATTGATGATTAACTTAGCTTATATTTGGTTGGGTTCAAGTACCGATAGTCGTAATTATCGGTACTTGGAACTACGAGAGGATAAGGGACACAGGCTATTGATAATTTTCGCTTAATTTTTATTGAGAAAAGCCCCCACAATTGAGAATTCCCCCCTAGTTATTGCGAAAAATCTATAAGCAGCAATTATGAATTTCTCAAAAATGTAGTTGTAAAAAATACAAAAATTAAATCCAGTCAGGATAAGGGTTTAAGGTCGATATGACCCTTTAATTCACAAATCGTGGTCATACGCCCCATCTGCGCTAACGCGCTGTGCCGCATGTAGCTTCGCAAATTGTTTGTCAATTGGTTTTTAGCTATTAGCCGAAGAGCGGTATTAGCAATTGTTTGATTCGAGCCAACTACTAATATATTGAGGCAATTCTATCTCAAACTCTTTTAAATATGCTCTATAGTTTTCTCCATTCACATTTTGAATAGTCAAGTCAGCTCCATTCTCCAATAAAACCAAGGTGTTGTCCCATCTCTTTATTAAGGAGCATTCCATAATTGGAGTATTACCAAAATCGTTTTGAGTATTGACATCAAAACCCAGATCTATTAGCTTCTGGAGTACATCTGGCGCACCTTCTATGGCATACTAGTGGAGCATTGTTTCACCAGTACTGTTTCTCGACGATTTACATAGCTCAACTAGATCCTGAGAATATTTATTTCCATCTTCAATTGCACCATACAATTCGATCCAGCCAGCTTGATGTGCCATACAAACTTTAATAAAAACGTGGTGTTGTACAACCAGAGGATGATTCAGAAAATTTTAGTTTACTAGATTTTAGTAGGATTTGTTAGCGATAGCGTAGCTCAAGCTGCTATAGCTGATTACAATTAAATACAGAAAAACAAGCTTTACCAATGCTCTAATCCTTCCTCATCCTTCATCCCTTACTAAGGTGTTTTCCAAATGCGCTGATGATAGTCTTCTAGCTTGGCATAGGGATCGGTAGTTGCGTGGTGGTGATGGTGTCCATGTCCGTGATGATGATGATGTCCGTGTCCAGCTTTCCCATTAACTGCGGCGAGGCGAAATTTACACATTTCGCAGTTCATTGCCACTTGACCTAGCTGCGCTTCGATTTCTCTGGCTCGAATCACCTGAAATAGCGGAGAAGCAATGCCCATTTCTGGTAAACAGGCAAAATCTATCTCAGGATGCTGTTCTTCTTGTTGGGCAGTAATGTTAAATATTTTTTCCATCAGCGTGCCAGTAAATAAGAAATAGGGCAAGACAATGATTCGCTTCGCCTTATACATATAGGCACGTCGAAAACCTTCCTCTAGACGAGGATGAGTAATTCCAATAAAGCAGGTTTCAACGGTTTTATAACCACTACCTTCCCAAATAATACGCGCCAATTTACAAACGTCGCCGTTAGCATCAGGATCGCTCGAACCCCGACCCACAAATAGCAATACTGTATCTTCGCGAGAGATGTTGTGAGGATTATTGGCTGGTAGGTCTAATTCTGTCAGGCGATCGCGCCACAGTTCAATAATTTTGGGTGTAATACCGAAGTGACGACCATAGCTAAAGTTGATCTGCGGATAAGGCGATCGCGAGCGATCTAATTCGTTAGTAACGTCAAACTTATTGTGCCTTGCGGCAAATAGCAAAATGGGCAATGCCGTAATATCGGTATAGCCTTTTTCAACACAGGCTTCTACTCCCTGCTGAATGGAGGGTTGAGTTAGCTCTAAAAAACAGGGAATTACAGGTCGAGAAGTGTCTAACTGCTGGTAAGTCTCGACAAAATCAATAAAAGTTTGTCTCCCGCGATCGTTTCTAGTGCCGTGACCGATCGCCAGTAATGGTCTTTGATGGGGTAAAGGTGGTAGTTGAAGTGAACTAAGATTGATTTGAATTGAAGAATTGACCATGGCTATCTGTACCTCGCAGAATTGATTTGCCTAACTATGGCGGTCGGCGGGCATCCTGACTGAGAGATAATATTTTCTACTCTTAGTTGAGCGCTATCTCATCACAGTTGCGGGACAGTGTTGGATTTGCACCGAACTTTCCCCATTACTTCTAATAGATGTTGCTGATTAGAACCGAACTATATTTAGCCTATCAATAGTAGCCTCGATCTCGATTTTTTTGATCAAAAACTTAGCTTAAATTTAAACAAGATCTAGGTATTGGTAAAATGTCACGGTTTCGTCATTGTCTTGACATATCTAATTGTTAGGGTAGTCCTATCGAATTTTTTTCAATCTAATGATTGCGTTTTTTAGACCAAGAGCTTTATTTGCTGGCACAACAACATTCAAAGAAGCGACGAATAAAAATTTTTTGTCCGTTAAGTCTTGTGCCAACTGTAAATATACTTATGCTGTAGTTGTATTTTCCCATCATCGAGATGTGAAGGTGGCACTAGATGAGCTGAACTGTGCTGGATTTTCCCATGATTGCCTAACTCTTGTTGCCCGTCATGCCCAAAGACGTTTAGGGGACTTGAAGTTAGCGAGTAACAGCTATTTTGATGCCCAAAAATTTGATTTTAATCAAATTGCTCAGGAATTTTTCCTCAGATTGTTTCAAAAAGGCAAATATTTAGTGTTAATTCAAGGCAGTAATCAAGATGTTAGTGCTGCAAGTAAAATTGTGTCTCGTCGTCGAGATCACGCAGAAGTTTGGCTCTTTGAGTAGGATGCGCCTAATATGGATTAGCTTCGTTCAAGTTAACTAGTTTTTAGCTATCAGCTATCAGCTATCAGCTTCCACGGTTTTTGCTGTTTGTCCAAAGTCCAATACGAACAGACATCTTAAAAACTCCTGGTTTCAAACTAGATGCGGTTTAGTACTTGATCTGTTACTTTATTGACGTTTCCAGTTCATAATATCCCAGGTTCGCATATCCCAAGCAGTCGGTTCGTAACCCGTCAAGCTGTTGCTAAAAGCCATTACGTCGGCTCGATGTACGAGAGGAATAACCGCTGCATCTTCAATTAAGAGATCGTTCATTTGAATGAATAGCTGATTGCGCTGTTCGGGATCTAACTCCTGGGTAGCCTGTTGCCATAGCTGATCGTATTGAGGGTTGCAGTAGCGAGCGTTGTTGTCTCCCGACCAGTTATTTGCTTTTTGGGGAATCTGACTACAGACCATAAAATTCATGTAGGCAGCAGGATCGGGACTAGTATTCCCTGTCGTATACATCTGCAAATCCGCATAAAAATGTTCTACCGTGTCGTCATTGCTAGAGTCGCTGGAAAAATAGACGCTAGGGTCGATACTCTTTAACTCCACGCCGATACCGACGGACTGTAACCCTTGTTTAACTACAGCTTGGGTCTTTTGGCGCAGAGGATTAACCGAAGTTTGAAATACCAGCTGCATCTCCACGCCATTTTTGTCGCGAGTTCCGTTGTTGTTAGTATCTTTCCAGCCTGCACTATCTAATAACTCTTGCGCTTTAGCTAGATCATATTCATAGCTGGTGTTGGGGGAAGCATATTCTGGTGGTGCAACTAAAAAGTTTGGTGTTGCTTTACCTGTAACGCCATATAGCTGCTCGGCAATTGTATCACGGTCGATCGCCAATTCTACTGCCTGACGTATAGTGCGATCGCTCAAAAATGGATGGGGAAACTCAAGACTGGCACGCTCTCCCGAAGAAGCTACTCGATTAGGATCGCTATGATTAATAATAATCCGTTCCATCAACGCCCCATAATTAGAAACAACTTCTCCCTGTCCAGCAGCGGCTAACTGATCGAGTACAGGAGCTTCAACTTGCAGGTTGTAAGCAAAATCAGCATCTCCCGTTTGCAAAACGGCTCTAGCGGCAGATGTCGCATCACCGCCGCCCTTAAGCTCTATACGTTCAAAACCGAGCTGGTCTGCCTGGCGAAACTCGGGATTTGGTTCGTAAACCGCCGTATCTCCTGGTCGAAAGTCTACTACTCTATATGCCCCTGTGCCGATAGGTTTTAAATTAGCGGGGGCAGATCTAGCGTTTTCGCCATTGTAGTCTTGATAAATATGCTGGGGTAAGATCATGCCTTCTCCTCCCACAAACACCAGCGACCAAGCGGGATTTACTTCTTTAAAGTTAATCTTGACCGTATAATCATCGATCGCCTCCACACTGGCTACTACTTCATAAGTCCCCGCCGAAACAGCACCCACTTGGGGATTGCTGAGAAACTCGTAGGTAAAAACTACATCCTGGGCAGTAAAGGGTGTGCCATCAGACCACTTAACATCCTGTTTGAGTTTCCAGGTCACAGACTTACCATCGGCAGCCACACCGCCATTTTTGCTCGTGGGGATCGACTCAGCCAAAAAAGGAATCAATTCTCCTGCGTTGTTAAAACTAGCTAATGGTTCAAGGGTAATTCGCGCCGCCTCTGCGTCTTTAAACCCTGTAGAAAGATGAGGATTAAGAATTGTTGGTGCTTGCCAGTAAAGCAGTTTTAAAGTGCTGCTGTCTTGAAGATTATTGGCTGTCGGACTGCTACAGGCACTCAGTAAAAGGATTAGACCCCAAGAAACACCATATCTCGTTAAAAACCTACCAGCGATCGCCATATTTTTTCCCAGTCCATGTTGATTATGGATCATACCCGATTCTAGAAGTAATAGGATGAGAAAATAAATCTAACTTTCAGAATTATCATTGAGTATTAAACTGACTATCTGTCGGCTAGGACTGCACATGTTACTTCATTGCTACGGTTGGCATTTCTTGGTGGTTAATATAAACGGCTATTGACAAAAACGACAAGATAGCAAAAGAGATTGTTGAGTTTTTTCAAAAAACAGAATTTAAAAACCAATCTGTACTAAATTATTTGTAGTATAAAGTATTGATTGTTGTTATGAGAATTAAACTATTATTTTTAACTGCTTTGTTGTTCTTCTTTGGTATCGGTTCATTCAATCCTACTGTTGGGAACGGAAGTCCTCAAGAGACAACAGAAGGACTGGAAAATGTGAATCAAGTTAATCAACCAAGAGATACGCAAACTCCAGATGGACAAGGAGAAGGAGTTATAACTCCAGATCAAAGTGGAGATACTGAAGCTACGGGGGAAGATGGAGGAACTGGAAATATAGGTCAGCAAAAAGAAGAGGTTGCGAATCCAGCAAGAGAAGTCGAAGAAACTAGTCTTTATAGCAAACTTGAGCCTCAAGAAGCATTAGAAGCTTTCATTCAAGAAGGCTGTAGCGCTAGCCGCAACGTCATTATGCAGCTTGACAATCAAGCAAGAGGAAATGCTATCTCGTACTGTGATTACCAAGAAAATAGTAAAAGGTTCTTGAAACTTTCTCCAGATGTTTTAGCAATTGCCGTAACAATACTAATTTTTATATTTACAGAATTGTTTAAATCGGGAGCAAACAGAGCTGATCGTAAAAATGACCTACGTTTAAAAGCGGCAGACATCATTATTAAGACAGGAACTACCTTAGATTCAAATAATGCCTTGGATGCACAAGTAAAATTAGAAACGCTTCAAAAGCTATCCGATCAAGAATTGAGTGACTTGGTAACAAAGAATCTGTTTGACATTCAATACCAGCAAACATATGAAGCGTTACAACGACTTGCTAAGAAAGATGGGATGACAGACCATCAAGAAATCGATCGCATTGTCGGCAACTACATTAAAAATAACTTAATCGATAGATAATACTTTTCTCTGCAAAGAGATTTTCACTCTCAATAGCAAACCCATACAAGGGTTTGCTATCTTTAGTTTGCATAATGAGATCGCCTTAAAGTTTAAAATCAATAAAATTCAGCGAAACTGATGTTCTAGCAATTAGAACCAACCTAGTTAGAAGGCTAACGCTGGCGTTACTTACATCATCGAAGAGATTGACATATTCACGAGCCGAACCAGATGTTCGGGCGATCGCACTTAAACTCTTGTTTTCTCTCTCGATACGGTTTATATCATTATTCAAATATTTCATCTAATTCAACTAGTAATCCAGGCATTAAATTCTCACCCGCAAGACCAGCAGGAGAATTGAGTATTTCCACCTCTTTCCCTAAACGGTAAATTTCTACTCTCGCTGCATCAGGATTAATCAACCAACCTAACTTAACGCCACATGATTGATACTCCTGCATTTTCTTTTGGGTATCTTGTAGTCGATCATTGGGGGAGAGCAATTCTAAAACAAAATCAGGGGCGATGGGAGCAAATCC
>JBCCNG010000163.1:0-8208 GCA_039025955.1 Cyanobacteria bacterium P01_C01_bin.72
TCCTGAAGCTTATTTAAGAGCTTGACTATACCTGCTGCACAATGTTGGAATTCATCCGCTGCTTTGAGATTTTTATCTGCTAGGAGACGCTCAATTAGCCAGTCCAGCCAGAGAGGAGCAGTTTCTAAAGCTTGATAGTAAAGTACTACCCCGTCTTCGCGGCTTTTAATAAATTCATCGGCATCTTTGCCACCAGGAAGATTGAGAATCCGCAACTGTACCACTCCACCATAAACTAGGTCTTCAACTTCGCTGATCGCTCTTTCTGTGGCTTTTTTACCTGCGTTATCAGCATCAAAATTAAGAACTACCTGTTTTGAGGGGGTAAAGCGGAGAAGCTGCTTCAGCTGGTCTTGAGTAAAGGCTGTACCCAGAGAAGCTACTACGTTATCAATTCCCGCCTCGTGGAGAGCGATCGCATCGAAATAACCTTCTACTACCACCGCACAGTCAGCTTTGCTAATAGCACCGCGAGCTTTATCTAGAGCAAATAGAGTCTTACTTTTGTTAAACAGTGGGGTTTCGGGAGAGTTGAGATACTTTGGCTGATCCTCATCCTTGAGGCTGCGACTACCAAAACCAATAATGCGCCCCTGAAGATCGGCAATCGGAATCATTAGGCGATCGCGAAATACATCATAGTAACCGCTACCTGATTTGCGAGGTTTAATTAGTCCCGCCTGCTCAACTAAATTAACAGGGTAACGTTTTTGTTCCACTAAATAACGATACAGAGTTTCCCAACCCTGGGGAGCATAGCCCAACTCGAAGCTACTAATGGTATTTTCTTCTACCTGGCGTGAAGAGCGGAGATAGTTTAAAGCTTCTTCCCCCTGGGGGGACTGGAGAGCGTGTTGAAAAAAGCGTGAGGCGATCGCCAATATTTCGTATAGCTGTTCTTTGAGAGTTAGCTGGCGCTGTATTTCTTGCCTTTGCTCTGGCTCTACTGTTTTAACTTCTACCTGATAGCGCCTTGCCAGATCTAGTACCACCTCGGAAAAAGACTGCTTGCCAATTTCCATCAAAAACTTGTAGGCATTTCCCCCCTCGCTACAGCCAAAACAATAGTAAAGCTGCTTATCCTGACTAACGCTAAAGCTAGGAGTTTTCTCATTGTGGAAGGGGCATAAACCCAAAAAATCCTTGCCTCGCTTTTTGAGAACGACATGCTCGGAGATGACGTCAACAATATCGACTCGTTGCTGTACTTCTTCAATGGTGTCGGGGTGGAGTCGGGGAACTTTCACTCTTAACTACTTAGTCCGCAAAATTAGTAACTAATATCATAATAAATTTTGCTTCTAACGGACATTTCGCAGGTAGGCTAGCAAATTAAATAATATTTTGGGCAGGGGCTTCCAAGAAAACGTAAAATCTTCTGTCGATCATCATTAAGAAATGAATCATCTTAAGCTTGATTTCCGAAGTGGTCACTAAAAGCCACTGGATAGGCTTGGTTCTTGGTTTTGGATTATCCTCTAAGGCAAAAATCACATTCAAATTAACTGACTGATGTTGAAAACTTTTAGCCCTATGACATATTTCTGAGATTAAATCCTTTCCTTTCTTATTGAGCTACAGTACTTGCGTTTGTCTATGTTTTAGCACTTATGGGTAAGACATAGATTGATTAATGAGTACAAACACGATCGCTTTTCTCTTGTACAGCAATATCTTCAAAGTTAGTTGTATGTGCCACTAACTCTATATTCCCTTGAGAGTTAACAATCAAACCTTGAGCTTCAGCAATTACTCTTTCTGAATTATTTTCTCTTTTTATTTGGCTGATTTCTTGGTTTTGTTCCGACTCTATAAACGGAGCAGGTTCGACTAAATTTACTGTACTCAAATAACTACTTAATGTTTGACTGGGTGAGGGGGCTAAACCACCCTTTCCTGTGAGAATAAATTCGCTGCCTTCATCTTGCCCGCAAAGGTTCTGCGCTATCAATCTGGTGACATCAACTAACTCGGTCGGTAAATTTTCTAGACCTCTCGCGGGATCGACATCAGGAGTGTTCAGGGTAATTGTGCCATCAATACTAAATTCAGAAGTTGCTGTAATGTCGCTATTTAAGTCTTGAAAAATTCCTTGGCTAGTAATTTGAATGTTTCCGCCGCTGCCAAAAACAGCGTTGGCAGCAATATCACTGTCATCTAGCAAAGTAATTAACTCAGAGTCGATGGCGATATCTCCTCCTGTAGCTTCCTCTGTGGCACTGGTGGTAATTTGACTGTTGTTGCGTAGCAGTAAATTATCAGCCATATCTATAGTGATATTACCTTGGTCTCCAGCTCTCGTTTCTGCTGAAAGACTACCCTGATCGATAGTAACTGCCTGAGATTCAATGGTTAAAGTTCCAGCTTCCCCCGTGCCAATAGAACTAACGTTGATATTGCCTGAATCAGCTACGGTTAAATTAGGAGTAACAATATTCAGGTTGCCTGCATTGCCCGTACCTTCGGCTCTAGTAAAGAGGCTGCTGTCAAGAAGGGTTGTGCCAACTGTTCCCGCGCCAGTAATGGCGATCGATTCGGTAGCGTTGACGGTTAATTCACCCCCGTCGCCTCTTTCCGTATCTGTCGCTCCTGCTCCCAGTAACGAACCCGCGCCTATTTGTCCTCCTTCTTGAATAATCAGGCGATCGACATTTAAGGTAGCGTTACTCCCTGTTCCCGTACCAAAATTATCTGCTGATATTCTGGCTCCCTTCTCGACGATCAGCTCCCCTGTGGTCAAACTTAAAGTACCTGCTGCTTCAGTAGCACCTAGCTCCGCAGAAACGAAAATACCGCTACTAGCAAAAGCATTACCAAAAGACCCGATTCCACTACCGCTTAACAAAATAGAATCTGAGACATTAAGAACCACATCTCCTCCTTGACCCTCTGACTCAGCAGCAGCAGAAATTTGTGCTCCATTTAGCACATTCAGCATGGGAGTCTCAATAATCAATTCTCCACCATTTCCCGTTGCCTCTGTTTCTACTTGAGCAAAGAAACCGCTAGCAATAATTCCATCTGTGCTACTACCTTCTAGTTGAATAAATTCTGAAGCTTGAACATTTAGCGTTCCTGCATTGCCCATGCCAAAAGTCGTTGTCGCTATCTGTGCGCCTTCTCGAACCAATAATTGCCCTGTATTTATAGATAAATTACCACCATTCCCTCTTGCTCCTGATTCAGTTGTGGCAAAAATTCCACTTGGGACATTAGTATTAAGCTCGATTCCTTTGATTCGTAACGATTCTGCTACTCTAACAGTTAGATTGCCTGCATTCCCATTTCCCAGAGTAGCAGTAGATATTTGCGCTCCATTTGTAAGAGTCAATTTTTTGGTATTTACAGTTAAACTTCCTCCGTTTCCTGTTGCTCCTTCTTCAACACTATTAACTAACCCACTAAGAAAAAAACCATCGGCTGATGCACCCAGTAATTCAATTGATTCGGATGTATTTACTTGTAGTTCTAGAGGTTGATTCCCGCCAAAATTGTTAGTTGAAACTGCTGCACCATCTCGAATAATTAAATTTTTGGTATCAATCGAGAGGGTAATTGCTTCAGTGCCAGGATTATTGGCAACAGTAACGAAAAGACCACTATTAAAAGCTCCATCACTGGTAGTACCTATTAATTCAATTGTTTCAGAGGCATTAACACTTAAATTTCCTGTCGGACTCCCTTCTTCGCCAAAAACTCCGATAAATGCGCCATCTCGAACAGTTAAATCTTGAGTAGTAACTCGAATATCTCCTGCTGATCCCGTACCAAAACTCACTGTTTCAATTCTCGTATTATCTCCTTCCATGAAGATCGAACCATTGGCAACAATGTTTATCGATTCTCCTTTTTCAACACCAAAGGTAGAAGAATTGATGAAAGAATCATCAGTTAGATCGACATTTCTGCCCTGTATCATAATTGCCCCACCGCGCTCGCCACTAGTATCAATAGAAGCTAAATCTGATAGAACAATATCTTGAAATACCTCTACATTGTCATAATCCAATTGCCAACCAGATTCTATTTCAGTTAGGTTAACCGTCTGATTTCCTGCAACACTACCTAATTCAATTCTGCCTTCAGGTGCGGTTAAAATCCCGCCTTCGATTAAGACATCTCCTCCTACCAGAGCTAGTGTTTCCCCAAAAGGAACTTCTAAGCCAATAAAAAATTCTCCACTAGGATCGGTGGCAAAAGATCGATTGATAACAGGTTGAGGATTTTCACCTAGCCCCAATCCCAAAGGCATATTAACAGTCAGTAGTGGTTCGGCTTCGGGATTTACGGCGCTAAATTCTGTACCATCGGTGAAAATGATGGTGTCGGCTGTACTGCCAACAAAAGAGCCCCCAATATTCAAAGAAGAATCTGCACCAAAAATAATCCCCACAGGATTAATTAAAAACAAATTAGCCGTACCATTAGCTTCAATAGTGCCATCGATATTAGATATCGAACCTCCCGTAACCCGCGAAAAAATATTCTGAATATCGAGATTGTTATTGAAAAATGCCGTGTTACCTTCTAAAACTGAAAATTGCTCGAAACTATGAAATAGGTTATTTCCCGCTTGGCTTCCGCCATCAATGTTAATTACATTTCCTTGAGGCATAACCACAGAATTATTGGGTAAAGTAGCGTCAGGAATAACTTGCGCGATCGCTTTCTGTGAAGACAAACAGCTAATTATAAGACTCGCTAATACTAAATAGTTTTGAAGCGGTAATGATTTCATAGCTAATTTAATCTTCACTGGATTGTTACTAAAATCGTGCCTGTGTTTAGATTAACTTTTTTTAATTATTTTTAGACAGAAAACTATCATTTTCTATACATTTTAGTGAATAAGTAGGTAGACATAGAAAACTATAAGATAGATGAAAACTAATATAAGCGGATAATCTAATGCCTGCACCTTTGCGTATAACTCTATTTTCAAACCGCGCTCTTAAATACGATGAGCTTGCAGCTCAAACCGACATTTTGCGAGTTGCATCATACTTCTAATAAATTTCAGTCAAACCTATTGCTACGAAATAATTTTGGCGATCTTAAGTCAAAATAATGTCATCGTAAGAAATTTAAGATACTTCAATATGTGAGAATCAAAATCTAACAAAATTAGCAATATTTTCGATAATCTATCATGCTTCATTAGTAACGTGCGAAATATAGGCTCATATGTTTGAAGACGAATATGAAGTAGCTTGAGCTTTAATCGCAGCTATTGAAGCCAAAGGACAAAAAGGAGAATATTCTGTACAACGTTATAAGTTTAATTATGTCTAGCTACTTACTCGTTGAGGTTGAAAGTTAAAAGTTAAAGAGTTAAATAGCTTACCTGAACTTTTACCTGAACTTTTACCTGAAAAAATCCCCTTTTTTAAGACAAAAAGAAAAGATATACTAAGCGGGTCAATCTCTATCCAGATTGGCATAATCAAAGTTTTACACAAAAAGACTCCTCATGGCTTGTAAAAAAAAGCTCTGAACGAAGTCTGTGCTCGGTCAAAAAAAATTTCTTATGACAACAGAACTCTCAAATAACACTACAAATAATCTTGCCCCTGATTTGATGGAGTCAGAACCCATAGTCACAACTGATAAAGCTGATTACGCACCAGGTGAGACGGCAGAAATCATTGGTAATGGCTTCACACCAGGCTCAGAAGTAGTAGTTCAAATCGTTGATGACCCTACAAAACCAGGAGATGATGGTGATGTAGACGAGTATCAACCTATAACTGTGATCACAGATGAATTTGGCACGTTTAATACTACTTGGTTTGTACCCACTGATGATGATGGTACGGGTGAAGGTATACCAGATGCTTTGAATGCCACCTTGTTTTTAACTGCTACGGGAACAGGTGCAGATGGAGTTTTAGGTACTGACGATGACCAAATAGCAGAGACAACATTTACTGATGGTCGTCCTAGTAGCAACAACCGAGGCAGTTATAGTAGTCGCAGTCAAAATACGGGACAAGACAATGTAGAGGTTAGTTTTAATCTTTATACCGATGTTGCAGATACTGATAGTAGCTCTGATCGAGGCTTTTTTCCAGGTGCTGTTGCTTCTTATACCGAAACTACTTTCTCGACTTTTAATCAAACAACGACGACAAATGCTGATTTTACAGATCTCGATCTGAGCGTTTTTCTGGTTGCTAATTTTCCTAACTATGTTGAAATTAACTATAGCTTCAGAGACCCCAGTACAAATACTTCTGTTGGTAGCTTTGATTTAATATTTGAAACCAATAGTGTTTTCGGTTTTCCTAATGTCCCCAATAACTTACCAGTAGATTCATTGGTTAATGACATAGAATTTATTGCAGAAAATGTATTGGATACCTATAGTTCTGCTTTAGATTCTTTTTTCGGGGCACCCTCTGCTAGAGATGATGACTCTCTGTTTAACGACGATCTCAACACAAGTAATGATGGTGAAACCATTGTACCTGTAGCTCCTTTAGCCACAGATAACACTGCTGCGGTAACAGAAGACCTGACGCTAACTGCTAGTGGTAATCTGATTACTGATGATGACGGTGCTGGTACAGATAATGATGATGGTTTAAGCTCTCAACCTGATTTTGATAACCTCAGTATTACAGGGATTGCTGGCATAACTGACTCCAATACAGATGTTGTAGGAACTTTTGGTACTTTAGATTGGAATACAGATGGCTCTTACACCTATACTTTGGATAATAATAACCCAACAGTACAAGCTTTGGGTTCGGGTGAGACTCTAACCGATACATTCAGCTATACATTGTTAGATGATGAAAACCTCAGCGATACTGCTAACTTAAACGTCACCATTAACGGAATTATCGATAATGATTCTTCTGCTCCCGACCCCGAACCCGATTCCAATAATATTGATGGTACTCGCAATGATGACAATATCAACGGTACTAGTGCTAGCGATTTTATTGCTGCTAATAATGGCAACGATACGGTTAATGCCCGTGGCGGGAATGACACTGTAGAAGGGGGTCGTGGAGGCGATATTATTAGTGGTGGTGCTGGTGACGATATTTTAGCAGCAGACCGCGTGGATCGCTTTAATGATTTTGATGGAGAAACTAGCGAAATACGCGGCAATTCTGGTGACGATACGATTTTTGGGGGAGCTAAAAATGACCTCTTGATTGGCAATAGCGGTAATGACTCAATTTTTGGCAAATCTGGAGATGATGAACTACGGGGTGGTAGAGGTGATGACTTACTTAATGGTGGCGTAGGTAACGATCGCATTATTGGAGGTCAGGGAATTGATACGGCTGATTATTCCGATTTAACAATTAATGGTGTATTTGGAACTGTTGCTGGTTTGGATGCTAATTTGCGGGATGGGGTGTTTAAACATTCCAGTAGCAACAATGCTTTGACCTGGACTGATACCATCAGCGGCATTGAGAATATCACGGGGACTCAGCGCAATGATCGCTTTGTCAACAAAAATACGAATAATGTCTTTGATGGACAGGGGGAAGTGGGGCGGAGCGATCGCATTACTATTTTTACATCGGTCTTTGGCGACGGTGACTACGGCGTGACTGGTGACGTGGTGGAATATCAGGGTAATAGCGTTCGCTATAGCTTTGCGGGCAATGCTGATAATTTCACCGTAACTCGTAATGGTCAGACTGATACCCTAATCGATATTGAATTTGTGAAGTTCAATGATGGTGTCTTTGCTACTGCCGAATTGAACTTTGTTTAAATCTAATAAATGTGGCGGTTTTGATGACAAACAAATTGATTTAGCGATCGCTAAATCAATGAATAATACTATTTTTCGAAACTAGTTCAATAGATAGAAATTTATTTTTAACGCCTAGTGTGGATTAGCGTCGTTGAAAGGTGATTGAGTTGTAGCTATTAGCTATCAGCCATTGGTGACAAGTTAAGGTTGTGTGTCCTATCCTAAAGGATTCTCTTCGGTCAAGGACAAAGACACGGACGCATTTGCGTCCCAGTGCGCGACTTTGAAGAAGTTGCCAGTCCTAAAGGATAAGTAGATAGACAAAATAGATTACAGTAATTGGAAAGTAGTAATTATTGAGTAGATAATGACAAAAGCTCAGTTTATTCGTCAAATTAATTTTGAAACTCAAAAACTATTAAAACGAATCTATAGACAAAGTAGCCATCACCAGGTGCGTCAACGTTCTCACTGCTTACTCCTCA
>JBCCNG010000164.1:0-8207 GCA_039025955.1 Cyanobacteria bacterium P01_C01_bin.72
ATCGCGTAAGGTTTGCATCAAGTCTACCAGGCGATCGCTAAGAGCAGGTAAGAATACTAAATAACCGTGACGCGAAAGTAACTTTTTTAGTTCTTTTTTGTGCTGAACCAAATCCTGTTTGAGGGACTTATGCTGTTTTAATAATCTCAGCTTGAGCTGTTGGATTTCGTCGGCACCGCTAATTGCCAGTAGCTGACGGGATAAATTACTTTTGCGTCTTTCTAACTCCGCCACGTCTTGCCCCAGCTTAGTAGTTAACTGGCTAATTTCTGCTAGCTCTTGCTCCAAATCAATCTGAGTTCTTAATAGCTGTTTTGTCCTCGCATCCCCTAACTGCGACAACTCTTCCTGTAAACTGCGTTTGGCTTTCTTGAGATGCTCAATTCCCCGATCTAAGATTTTTACTCCCAATAACTCTTTAGTATCTTCCGCAATACGAGAGCCTTGATTCTGACGAAAAAAACCGTCAATTCTTTCCCCGTCAAAGAAAAAATACTGGTGCAGACTAGCAGGCAAAATCCGATTAATAATCTCTTCTGGCGCTTCTAGAGGTGGATACCAACGTCCATCATCCCCTGCCACTAACATAAACAGATTCGCCTGACTGTAACTTACCTGGTGCTGGGCATTTCTGGTGGCGTAGCACTTGCGCTTGAGCTGATAGATCTGGCGATCGCGCTCAAACTGTAGCTCAACCCAACATTCCACTGCTTGCTCTGGGGAGGCTTCAGCTAAGGCTCTCTGATTGACTAAAAGTTCGGGAGAAGCAAAAGCGGCGGTAAACTTCTCATACAGTACCCAGGTAAAAGCATTCAGAATAGAAGTTTTACCCGCACCATTATTGCCATAAATAACTGTAGTGTTACAAAACATTCTGTTGCGGAGGTGTTCCCCATGATCCCCTGCACCTACATCGAGAACGCAATCTAGGGGGCGCTTACCGCTGGCAAACCGAATCTGAGGAGTCCTGCCATAAAACTGGCGAAAATTACACAGTTGTAGATGATTAAGTCTCATTGCACTACATGCTTAATAATGTTGAGAATATCATCATTAATATTACGCGGAGTTTTTAAATAAAGCTTATCTTTCTCTAGCTTTAATACCTGTTCGATCACCTCTTTAACTTTCGGTGGGGCGCTAGTAATTGGCTCTTGAATAGATGTTAAATCTGATCTTTTTCTTTGCTGGTTATCCTGCATATTTCAACTATGATGGTCGAGCAATCTCGGAAAATAAGTTCGCGCCCCTAATTCAAAACTAAAAACTATTTGCCTCTCAAGTTCGGCGATCGCCATTAGACTTTATTTTTTCTATCTAACCTAATTTTTGCTGGCAGCATCTGCTGGCAGAGGGTAAATCAGTAAGATAAACATCTTTAGTGTGCATCATTTGACCGCTTATTATGCTTTATTTCTCCAGGCGCCAGAACTCACTCGAAACCGTATTTTACCCTGACATTTATGCTCTGCCAATTTCAATTACTGGAAAAATGTATGATTTCATTTACTAGTAGCTTTGATCGGAAGGTATTGATCGCCAAACACTGTAGTTTCAAGGCTATTATCTCTAGTTGACCAGAAATGATATTTTTTACCAAAAAACCATATTATAGTTTAATTATAATAGACAAGTTGAGTTTAAAAACTCGCCAAAATTTTTCCATGCTTGCGTTCAAAGCTTAACTTATTACTTCTGGGGTACTAGATTTAAACAGCTAAGTCAACAAAATGCTGGGGCTATGTCTTCCAGTCTCAGGCATGAGAAACTTTGAATATTTATCCTGTCTTCAGCCGCAAAAATAGCAGAAAGTCAACTCTATCTCTGGAGAAGCTGAATCTGATCTAGGAACCGCTAAAAAGAATTTATGATGAAGCAAGGTTGAAAATCGCTCAAAGAGTTTTTAACCAATCCATGACCAAAGCCAAATATACGTAAACATAAAAATAAAGCTGGAAAGCAAAAGCAATGCTATGATTGCTGGTTGATTATAGACATAGCTGTAGGCAATCTAAAATTTGCTTCAGATTCATGCTCAGCATGATTGCATTTGCGCCTTAGTTAGCAAAATGAACATGAGACTTGCAGAAAACGAAATCGAAAAATCTGACAACGCTGAACCTGTTAAAATTGCCGTCTGTGTCATCACTTGTTTCCGACCTGATGGATTGAGACGGCTACTGGAGGGAATGGCAAAACAAAAATTCACTAAGAATCCACCCCCAGATATCAAGCTGGTAATTGTCGATAATGATGCTGCAGGCTCGGCTCGTAGCGTTTGCGATCAATTTATTGCCCAGCACGACATGCAGCTAGAGTACGAAATTGAAAAGCAGAGAGGAATTCCTTTTGCTCGTAATCATTCGGTTGACATGGCCAAAAATGATGTGGATTTTATCGCCATCATGGATGACGATGAAGTACCTGCCGAAAATTGGCTTGATGAGCTGATGGCAGCACAAAAAGAGTTCTCAGCGGATATTTTAACTGGTCCAGTGGAACCTCATTTTGTCGAGCGTCCCGCAGATTGGCTGCTCAGTTTTTTTGGGAGCGGAAATTTGACGAACGGACACGACCTATATCGTAATTACGGCTATGTCTACACCAGCAATCTCTTTGCTAAGGCAGAGCTGTTTCAACATATTCGATTTGATGAACAGTTCCGTTCTAACGGTGCTGATGATACTCACCTGTTTATGCAGGTTTACGAGCGGGGATATAAAGCTGTCTGGGCAGATCATGCTTTGGTAACAGAGTGGCTTCCTGCCAGCCGCACTAACTACAAATGGCTGTGGCAGAGAGCCTATAGGCGTGGTAACGGTTTTGCCTTCTGTGAATTGGTTCAAAATCGAACTTTAGGCACCAGAATTCAGCGGTTTGCCAAAGGGATCTTCCGTTTTGTCGAGGGGATCTTGACCGCTGCTTTATCTTTCGGTCGCAAAGCCGTATTTGTGCGCGGCATTCAGACATCTTGTCTCGGTGCAGGAATGATTACTGGAAGTTTTGGTAGCGAGTATCAGGAATATCGAACCATTCACCGTGTTTAGCTATCGAGCCAGTCTTATATATGCCAGTCTCAGAAGCAGCAATTGCCACACTATGTCCACTTTGAGAGAGGGAGACAGCAAATTTATGTTAAACCCATAGTTTTTGAGATACTATTCTAGGTTAGAGGCTCAGGAGCATTCTCAACGAATTAAACAAAGTATGGATAATTTCGACTACCACAGATGGTGTTGTCTGAATAATTTTAGATATTATGCTGAAATTTTAGATTTCAAAGAGTAACTCAGACTCTAACTCCACTAATTAAAGAGCTGAACCTACTGCTTAAAACCGGTTGATAAACAAGGTAAACCTTTTACTTGTGCCCCATCTGCTAATTCACTCGCTAGTTTCCAATAGGATTGTTCAATAAGCTCAAAAATAGAAACCCAAAATAATTTTGCATTACTTGATTGACTCATATCAAATGAACAATATTGCCCCTCAATAATTGGTTTCTTAAACTACAGAATCATGACAATTGTCATTTTAGTAAAAATAATGTAATTTTTTGATAAAGTTTTTGGCAAAGTAATCTCTCCTAAAGCGCAAATATTCATCTGTCTCAACATCGGTTTTATCTCTGGACAATTAGGTATTTTGGTTACCTATAAATTAGCCCAGAACGCCCCCTGGAGGAATCTTGACTTATCACTTTTGAGAAATGGTATTACTTCTGTTCAGCTCTGCCTGGAGTTTGTGATTGTCGTCTATTCTCAAATAGACCAAATAAAGTACCAAACTAATCCAGGCTTTTGAGACTAATTAATTCTCAATGACTGTGAGGCAATACTCAGCAATTTAGCAGCCACTTACATCTAGCTAGGACAGCATACAAGCTGATTAACAAGACAAATTGTTTACTCATAGAAGTATGAATTTCAAGTTTAAAATTTATTTCTAAAATAAAATAATCAGAGCTGCTAAATACCAAGCAATAAATCCTGTTTCTTTGAGTCAGCAATTTCACTGATTCACTATCGACATATTGATAAATTCAATGTATTATGACAGAGACTTGGCCGTGAATATACTTAATAGTAAATACTCGTGGTTCGCCTAAAACTTACTAAAATTTAGTTTTAGATCAAAGCTGAGTAATTGGAGTAAATAAGCAGTTAAAATAAAAGTTGGATATGGGTGTAGCAATTATCACTGGTTCTGCTGGTTTGATTGGCTCGGAAGCCGTCAGATTTTTTAGTAGTCTGGGAATGGACATTATCGGTATAGATAATGACATGCGAAAGTTTTTCTTTGGAGAGGAGGCTTCAACCAAGTGGAATCGTCAAAGATTGGAAAAGGAGGTTAGAAACTATCAGCATCGGGAAGTAGATATCCGTGATTACGAGGCAATCAAGGGGATATTTGAGCATTTCGGTAGCGACATATCCTTAATTATCCATACGGCGGCGCAACCATCTCACGACTGGGCAGCTCAAGATCCTTTTTCCGACTTTACGGTAAATGCCAACGGCACTTTGAATCTTCTTCAGGCTACACGAGAATATTGCCCAGAAGCAGTATTCATCTTTACATCTACCAACAAAGTCTATGGAGATTTACCCAATTCCTTGCCTCTCATCGAACAAGACAAACGCTGGGAAATTGATGCGGCTCATCAATATGTTCAGGGAATACCTGAGAGTATGAGTATCGACCAGTGCAAGCATTCTTTGTTTGGGGCATCTAAGGTGGCTGCAGATGTGTTAGTACAAGAATATGGGCGCTATTTCGGTATTCGTACTGCTTCATTTAGAGGAGGCTGCCTCACAGGACCAAATCATTCGGGTACAGAGTTACATGGCTTCTTGGCTTATTTAGTCAAATGTACAGCGATTGGTAAACCCTATACTATCTATGGCTATAAAGGAAAGCAGGTTCGAGACAATATTCACTCTTCAGATTTAATTGCCGCTTTCCACGAGTTTTATAAAAATCCCCGCGTTGCTGAAGTCTATAATATCGGTGGTGGTAGAGAGAGTAACTGTTCGATGCTTGAGGCGATCGAAATTGCGGAAAAACTGTCAGGGAAAAAGCTAGATTACTCATACACCGAGAATAATCGTAGTGGGGATCACATTTGGTACATTAGCGATTTAGCAAAATTTAAATCACACTATCCCGACTGGTCGCTTAAGTACGACATCAATCAAATATTGTCGGAAATTTATCACAGCGGTATAGAGAGATGGAGCAAACATGATTAATTTAGGAAAATATTCAATTTTAGGCATCAATGTCAACGCAGTTGATTATGACTTTGCCGTTTCCACAATCACTGAAGCAGCGAGAAACAAAGAGGCATTCTCTGTAAGTGCCTTAGCAGTGCATGGAGTAATGACTGGTTTTTTAGATAGCACCCATGCTAGGCGATTAAATGGTCTTGATTTGGTTGTCCCTGACGGGCAGCCAGTACGGTGGGCTTTGGCAGGAATATATAAAAAACAGCTACCCGACCGCGTTTATGGTCCAAACCTGACTCTTAAAGTTGCTGAATCCCTGGCAAAAGCAGGGCTAAGTATCTATTTATACGGCAGCAAAAGAGAAACCCTGGAGAAATTTGCCCGTAATTTAAAACGACTCTACCCAGAATTCAAAATTGCTGGCATGGAAGAGTCTAAGTTTAGAAGATTAAATGCTCAGGAGAGGTTAGAGCTAGTAGAGAGAATTAAAGCCTCTGGCGCAAGCGCAGTTTTTCTGGGTTTGGGTTGTCCGCGACAGGAAACTTGGGCATATGAATATCGCAATCTACTCAATATTCCCATTTTAGCCGTGGGGGCTGCTTTTGATTTTCATGCGGGAACTTTGCCCCAAGCACCAAGGTGGATGCAGGATGTGGGTTTAGAGTGGCTGTTTCGCCTGATTCAAGAGCCAAAAAGACTCTGGCAACGTTATGCCGTTCTCAATCCTCTATATGTTTGGCATGTATTGCAGCAATATCTGGGATTAAGAAAGTTTGTGCCAACTATGCCCGATGGGAAAGAAAAAATTGAATCCTACGGTTAGTTTCAGGGAATCTGGCTATTGTGGTTGATTTATCCAAAATATAGCTTACTGGTCTATGCGAAGGTTTGAATTCTGAGGCGGTAATTCTAACTGAAGATTTCTGAGTATTTGTCGTCTTATTAATCAGCATCACCACAGTCATGAGTCATTTGAACTGTGGTTTTGTATGTTCAAAGGTTGACTACGACCAATGTAAATTAAAAAGTTCCAATACTAATTGGCTCGTGCTTTGCCTATTCGGTGTTGGGCGACAGACTCCACTAAGCCAATACTAATAAAGTTAGATAGCAAAGAAGACCTACCATAGCTCATCCAGGGAAGCGGAATGCCCGTAATTGGGGCTAATCCAATAGTCATACTAATATTGACTACAGTTTGGAAAGCAACTATGGTCAAAAACCCGATCGCCAGTAAAGAACCAAAATCATCTTGAGCGGTAGCCGCAATCCAAATCAGACGAATGCAAATTAACCAGAATGCGGACAAAAGAATCATACAGCCGACAAAGCCAAATTCTTCTCCCACTGCCGAGAAAATAAAGTCGGTATGCTGTTCAGGAATAAAATCAAGCTGAGTTTGTGTCCCCTGAGACCACCCCTGTCCCCAAAGCTGACCTGCGCCGATCGCAATTCGTGATTGAATTAAATGATATCCTCCCCCTAAGGGATCTTGTTCTGGGTCAAGAAACATAATCAGCCGGGCTTTCTGATAATCTTTCAGCAGGCTCCAAAAAACATTACCTAACTCCACTGCACCCAAGTTAATCACCACAGCACTAAGAGTCGAAATAATTTTCTTAGGTAGAGTCAGCCAAGCAATCCCAGCTACCACTAGCACCCAAATGATCCAGCCTGGAAGGTAGAGATTATAAAGAATAGCCGAAAACAGGGGTGACACCATCAAAATCAACCATCCCGTTGCTGCATTTGCCCAGTAAAGCATCGTCATCACCATCGCCCCAAAGACGAGAGAAGTACCTAAGTCGGGCTGAAGGAATACCAGTCCCCAGGGAATGGCAGTAATCGCGAGAGTTCTGATGATTGTTGGCAAGTTGGTGTCGTCTCGATTATGCAGCAAGGCAGCTAGGGTAATTACCATAGCAATTTTGGCAAATTCAGAAGGTTGAACATTGAACCCCGCGATATTAATCCAACGCTGCGCTCCCTTCGCCGTCACTCCTGTCAACATCACCGCAATCAAAGAAACATTGGTCAGAGCATAAATCAGCCAATGCCAGCGCAACAGCAGTTGATAACGCCAACGACCCAAAATTAGAGTAATCACTAAGCCGACTATACCTACTAGCCAATGCTGATAACTATAGTTATGTTTACCTGATAGCTCGGTGCTATAAATCGTCAATCCTCCGAACAGAGTCACCGCCATCACCGATAGCAGCAACAGCCAGTCTAGCTTGCGCCAAGCAGTGATAAATAACCAAAGCCGTTGTCCGAAATGGGTAATTCCAGATTTAGTAACACTTGATTTACTAGCTTGAGTCCGAGATTTAATCACTTGATAACCAGATAAATAGGCAAAGGTTGATCAATGCTTGGGTTCGCCGCACGAGAATAAGCAATATTCGTGCTTGACCAACATCTTTCAGACATTACTGCCGATTCTATCGACTATTTAAATTTTGGCAAGGTAATTCCCCTTGATTGTTTTCTGGATTGAGGAAAATTGCCTATGATGGGAATCAATAAATAAGCATAATCACCTTTTTAATGTTGCCATACATGCGAAGGAGATCGCTTTAACTAAAAAACCAAGGAAAAATATGCAGCCTCAACAAGATTTGCCCTCTAACAAATATTTCCAGTTTGAAGCAGACTTTGTTGGTTCTCTACAGTGTATTCCGATGCTGGTGAGAATGAAATTAGATAATTGTGGGGTCAAGCTCAAGCTAGTTCACTGGAATCAATTTAATCGTGCTGAACGCGAGACTTTAGTAGATCTGCCCTGCACGACACCAGAAGAGCGTCAAACCTATCGTCAGTGGCTGCAAAACCTGGTGATTGCCAAGACTGGTGAACCAGCCAAAGAGCTAGAAATAGCTTCTAATCCCCCCTGGTTAGATTCTGCCCAGATTCCTAGTCTGGTGCAAACCAAAGCACAAGAGCATAATTTAACTTTATCTCTTCAACAATGGGCTA
>JBCCNG010000165.1:0-8183 GCA_039025955.1 Cyanobacteria bacterium P01_C01_bin.72
GAAAAAGAGCTGACGGATTTCATCCACAAAATCGTACAGGGAAAAATCAATTCCGGCCAATTAGCCCAATCTAAACTTAGCTTTCAAGAGCTAGAAGGCTATACCCATGCCACGACTTATTCAACAATTATCGACGGTGACAAAGGTAACTCAGCCTTTGAAGGAGATCCCAGAGATCGCGTTACTGGTGAAGGCGAACTGCGGGAAGGATTTACTCTGCCAGGGGATTCAGATGAAGGCTCAACTGGCTTTAATCCAATTTTTAATCCCTATGCCGATGAAGATTCTCCAGGAGAAGGTAATCTTGTTGGTTATGACCCCCAGCAAGGCGGTACTCAACCTTGGCTTGATGGTTCTAATCCCGACTATATTAAGCAAAACTTTACTGACTCGGCTGCTGCTGGTACGTCTCTCTATTCAGGAGTCAAGACATTTGCTGGCGCTCTTGGAGTTGACATTTTCGAGCAGCCAGTCGAAACCATTCTCGAAACTGCCCAAGAACAAGGAAAAGCTACAGGTACAGTTTCTAGCGTTCCTTTTAGCCACGCCACACCTGCTGCACCTGCGTCCCACGTTAACAACCGAGGTAAGCTAGACGATGGCATTCCTGAAGGTGCCTTGGAAGGAGGGGAATTTGATGCTGGCGATAGTGTCACGCAGCAAATGCTGTTGGAAACGCAACCCGATCTCATCCTTGGTGGTGGTCATCCTCTCGATTACAACAATACGGACTCGGAAATTGGTGGCGAGCTAGAATTCAGATTTATTGCCGAGTCTACCTATGAAGAACTAAGCAACAATCCCGATGGCGATAACCTCTATGGCTACAATTTTCTAGAGCGCAATCCCAATGCTGGAGAAGCTTTGCTAGAAGCAGCAGCAGAACTAAGTCCCGAAGATGGCGATCGCTTATTCGGTCTTTATGGAGCTAGAGGACAAAACGGCAACTTGCCCCTAGTAACCGCAGACGGAGACTACAGTAACGCTGGCTTAAATACTTTTTCTCATCGCTCTTCTCAAATAGAGGGAGAAACTCCCGATCTTAATCGTCCGCTTATGTCTGGCGAAACCGTAGAAGACTTTATTGCTACGGAAGCCGATGAAAATCCTAGCCTGGCTGAAATGACAACAGCCTCTTTAGAATTTCTCAGCAAAGATGAAGATGGTTTTTTCCTTTCTGTTGAACAGGGCGATATGGACTGGGTACTCCATGACAACAACATGGATAACTTACTCGGAACATTTAGAGATCTTGACGAGACTGTCGAAGTCACAATTGACTGGATTGAGCAAAATGGTGGTTGGGAAGAGAATCTCTTAATTGTGACAGCCGATCACGACCACTACATGACCCTAACCGACGACTTCCCCGCTCTCTACCGAGAATATGGCGGTGAAGCTTTAACTACTGCTTTCGATTCTTCTACTGCTGGTCATTATTTTGGCTCTGACCCTGAAGATAAGTATCAGTGGGGTTCTCACTCTAACCGTCCCGTTCCCGTATACTACCAAGGAGCTGGTTCTGAAGTCCTAGATGGTTTCATTGGTGAAGGTTTTGAAAGCTATGGTGTTGAGGTAGAAGGTATTCCCGACCATGTAGACTTGGTACACCTAGCACAAACAGCACGCACTGCTATTCTCAATGATGCTGCATCTGATGACGATGAAGTCAATGTAATTAGTGGTGCTGGAGGACAAGATACCTTAACTGGTGCAGACGGAAAGGATCTATTCGTCTTAGGTGATGAATCTGGGGCTTTGTACGGTGAATCTCGGTTTGATGACTTTGCAGAAATAATCAACTTTGTTTCTGGAGAAGATTCCATCCAGCTTGCTGGTAGCATCGAGGACTATTCGATCTTAGTTAATGATGGCATGAATGTTGCCATAGCTTTAGACAATGATGGCGATGGTGTTTTTGACTTAGCTGATGACGAATTTATTGCCCTAGTCGGTGATGGATTTGCAGCCACTGATCTAGTTTTTATTTAAAATCCTCATTTTTTTAATTAGTCAGGGACTAAGAGCGATCGCTTTTGCTTAAATGTAGAGCGATCGCTTTTCATATTTAACCAAATGATAATTTTTATCATTATCAATCATTATCTCTTATTAATAAAGCTTTGCAACCATGAAATTAGGTCAACTTTTCAAGACCTAAAGAACCAGAAGTGGAATCTTTTAATTAAAAGCAAGAGGAAGTATGTCAGACAATAATAGTGTTATTTTTATCCACCCCGATGGTGCGAGTCCTTCCCACTATGCAGCAGGGCGTTTTGCTTCAGTTGGTGTCGATGGCAGACTTAATTGGGATGAAATGACCAATGCAGGGGTTTATCTCGGGCATTTAGACGATCGCATTACTGCAACTTCTAATGGTGGTGCAGTTGCTCACGCCTATGGGATTAAGCCTTTTGCTGGCAGCTATGGCTTCGATGAATTTGGCAATGAATATAATTCTCTCTCAGGCAGAGGTGGGACAATTATGGAAGAAGCGATCGCAGAAGGTAAAGTAACTGCGGTCATTAACTCTGGTTTTATTGCCGAACCTGGTACTGGTGTTTTTCTTTCTGATGTGGAAAGCCGTCGCGAAGTAACCGAAATCACTGCCGAGATTGTCGAATCTGGGGTTAACGTGATTATGGGTGGTGGTGAAATTCACTATTTACCTGTTGGTACGGTAGGACGTTTTGGGGAAGAAGGTATTCGCGAAGACGGACGGAACCTAATTGCTGAAGCGGAAGAAATGGGTTACACCGTT
Organism: Cyanobacteria bacterium P01_C01_bin.72; assembly: GCA_039025955.1. Classification (GTDB taxonomy): domain Bacteria; phylum Cyanobacteriota; class Cyanobacteriia; order Cyanobacteriales; family Xenococcaceae; genus Waterburya. The sequence continues at coordinate 2,762 of JBCCNG010000165.1, forward strand.
GTCTTTACTCGCGAAGAACTAGAAGCTTTACCAGGCGACTCGGAAAAAGTATTGGGTATTTTTGCCGCCGAAGATACTTACAACGATGTCCCTGAAGAAGCTTTAAGAGAAAATGGCTTCGTCGATGAAGATGGTAATCTAATCCTTTACGGACAACCAGGAAACGAGAACCCTCCTACTGTTGGGGAAATGTTAGAAGCAACTTTAGGTTTAGATGCTTTTAGCAATCCTGAAAATGGGATGTTTATCGTCCTAGAGGAAGAAGGTACGGATAACTTTGGCAATAATAACAATGCTGCGGGAACAATCGAAGCCGTATTGCGTGCTGATGAAGCGATTGGCGTGGCACAAGACTATATTGACAATATCAATCCCAACACTCTCTTGGTTACCGCAGCCGATAGCGATGGCGGTGGTTTAGAGGTAGATGATATTTTTGACGATCCTGAAACCGTAGGCACTACTGAAATTCAAACCCCATTCGATACCGAAATTCCTTACGATGGAACGACTGGTAACGACACTGCACCCTTTACCACTGGTGCGCCCGATGTTAATGGGGATAATTTTGACTTTGGCGTATTGTGGGCAGGTAATCCCGACTTTGCGGGCAGTATTGTTTCCAAATCCTACGGTTTAAATGCCGAAAAACTTCCCGCAACAGTTGATAATACTGCCATCTATCGCTTGATGTACGAAACCCTGTTTGATGTGGAATTAGCACCACCAACAGGAGTACCCGACGATTTTGCCATTCCCGAAGCACCCGAACCTACCGAAGATACTGGTAATGTAATCTTTATTCACCCCGACGGTACTAGTCCTTCCCATTATGCTGCTGCTCGCTTTGTTTCTCAAGGGGCAGATGGCAGACTAAACTGGGATAATATGACCGATGCGGGGGTTTATCTGGGACATTTGGACGATCGCATTGTCTCTACTTCTAATGGTGGTGCGGTAGTTCATGCTTTTGGTATCAAACCTTTTGCTGGAAGTTATGGTTTAGATGAATCAGGTAATCCTTATACTTCCCTTTCTGGTCAAGAAGGAACTACTATTCTCGAAGAAGCGATCGCCTCGGACAAACCCACAGCGGTTATTAACTCTGGTTTTATTGCCGAACCTGGTACTGGGGTATTTTTAGCCGATGCTGAAAGCCGCCGCGATGTGACTGGCATCACAGCGGAAATTGTCGAATCTGGTGTTGATGTGATTATGGGTGGTGGTGAAATTCACTATTTACCTGTAGGCACAGTCGGACGCTTTGGGGAAGAAGGTATTCGCGAAGACGGACGCAACCTCATCGCCGAAGCGGAAGCAATGGGTTACACCGTTGTTTATACTCGCGAAGACTTAGCAGCTTTACCTACCGATGCGGAAAAAGTGCTTGGGGTTTTTGCCGCCGAAGATACTTATAACGATACTGACGAAGCAGAACTTGTAGAAGAGGGTTTTGTGGATGAGGATGGTAATCTAATTCTTTACGGACAACCAGGTAACGAAAACCCCCCTACGGTTGCCGAAATGCTAGAAACCACTTTAGCACTGGATCAGTTTGCTAATGCTGAAGATGGTTTTATGGTCGTTCTTGAAGAAGAAGGTTCGGACAACTTCCCTAATAATAATAACGGTGCGGGAGGTATTGAAGCGACTTTACGGGCTGATGCTGCCATTGGTGTTGCTCAAGACTTTGTTAACAATGTCGATCCTAATACTTTAGTGCTGACTGCTGCTGATAGCGATGCAGGTGGTTTAGAAATAATCGATGTTAGTGAAGATAGCGAAACTGTAGGCACAATTGGCGTACAGTCACTGACTGTTTCTTTTGGCGAAGATGCGGATGGGATTCAATATCCTCTCGACGGTACAACTGGTAACGATACTGCACCTTTTACCACTGGCGATATTGATGCAGATGGGGATATCTTTGATTTTGGCGTAGCTTATGTCAGTCGAACTGATGTTGCAGGTGGTATTGTTTCTAAAGCCTACGGTTTAAACTCCGATCTCCTAGAAGATACGGTAGATAACACCGATATGTATCGCATCATGTATCAAACTCTCTTTGGAGTTGCACCTGAAGATGCGGCATCTGATGATTTTGATGACGATATTAATGTAATTAGTGGTGCTGAGGGCAGAGATACCTTAACTGGTGCAGAGGGAAAAGATCTCTTTGTTTTAGGAGATGAAAATGGTGCATTGTATGCTGAATCTGGGTTTGATGACTTTGCCGAGATTACTCACTTTGTTTCTGGAGAAGATTCCATCCAGCTTGCTGGTAGCATAGAAGACTATTCGATCTTAGTTAATGATGGCATGAATGTTGCCATAGCTTTAGACAATGATGGCGATGGTGCTTTTGATTTAGCTTTTGATGAATTTATTGCCTTAGTTGGTGATGGATTTGAAACTAGCGATCTAGTTTTTGTTTAAGCTCAACATCTTCTAAATTTGAGTTAGGGGTTAATTCCCTAAAGGATTTCCTAAAGGATTAGCTGGCGCGTCAGCTTCGTGTCCGATCGCTTTTACTGAAGGTAGGGCGATCGCTCTTTTTTAGTTGTTCCGATCTATCTCTTCTATGGAGAGTAATGGAAGGAAATAACCGAAGCACGATGCAAGCTGGGTTTTCAATTAGCCAATAATTCTGGTAACTGAAATAAAAAAATCTGTTGTGCCTCCCTCAGTTCTGCGGTTGGACGAGCTTTTTGTATCAGTGCGTAGCGAAGCCATGCCGTCAGGCTGATCGCTTTGTTGAGGATTTTCTCCCTTGGCTATTAGATAGGCTGCGGGCAAAGTTCCCGTTCTGCGGTTGCCACTGGTACAGTGAACTACTACTGAGTGATTATCACCAATTATCGGTTCTGCAAAGTTCACAAACTGCTTTACTTGTTCGACGGTTGGAGGTTTACCCCTTGTAATTGGCAACCAAAGGGCTTGAAATCCTTCTTTTTTGTATTCTTCAATTCCTGATGGTTCATCCATCACCGAAACGACACCTTTGATACCTAATTTCTTTAGCTCTGATAAATTTTTTAACTGTGGACGAGGCATTCCTGCCAGTTTTCCTGATATTAGCCACCAAACATTATCTATATCTGAGGTTGGTTTTGACATTAAATTGTGTATTTTTCTGGTTAAATTTGATATCGACTAAGGCGATCGCAATACCAATAGTCTTTATCTTCTTCACACTTTTAATTATTTCACTTTGCTTGTCACTTAAGATACAATTGTTTCACATATCGTACAGAAACTATTTGTCGTGTCAATAGTGCGACATATTTATTTTTCATGAAACAAAATTATTTTAATATTGAAAAACTAGCTAGTCTGGTACGTAGCAAGCGTGGGAGTCGCGGACTAAGAGAGACTGCCAAAGAAATAGGTAACGTTAGCCCTTCTACTATCTCGCGGGTAGAGAATGGCAAAACACCCGATATGGATACTTTTATAGCTTTGTGCAATTGGCTAGAAGTGCCATCGGCAGAATTAATGAAGAATACTGAAAATGAAGCCGAATTAGATACTCCTGAAGCAATTGAAATTCAATTGCGGGCTGATAAAAATCTCGATCCAGCGATCGCTGATGCTTTAGCATCTTTAGTTAAAGCAGCCTACAAAGACTTATCTCAAAAAAATGATGTTGATGATACTGATAGTAGCGATAATATGTCAGAGTCTAAACCAGAATATACTCTAGAGGAACTATTAGCAGGAGCAAGCAGCGAAGATTTTGCAGGTGAATATGATTGGGGAGAAGCTGTAGGTGAAGAAATCTGGTAAAAAAAAGTATATTCCCAATCGCGGAGACATTGCGTGGTTAGATTTCGATCCTCGTACTGGAAGAGAACAATCGGGACATCGACCAGCTATAGTTATATCACCAAAAGAATTTAATGCTTTATCATCTTTAGTTTTTGTATGTCCTATTACTAGTAAAGTGAAAGGTTTTAGTTTTGAAGTAGGGTTAACCGAAGAGATGCAAACCGAAGGAGTAGTGTTAATCCATCATTTACGGAGTGTTGATTGGAAAACCAGAAAGATTAAATTTATCGAATCTGCACCTATTACGGTAATTGAAGAAGTTTGTGCCAAGTTAAAACCTCTAATTTTTGTAATTTAGTAATTGAAAAGTAAATGGGATTGATTGAAAGTTTGAGTCCTGAGAATAGACAAAGGCTAAAATAATAAATAATTTATAGAGCTAAATTGTTACTGAGTTTCTGTTTCACATGACTTTTACTCTTGCCAAATGGACAATTGACGAATATCATTCCATGATTCAGGCTGGATTATTGGATAATCGTCAGGTGGAGTTATTACAAGGAAAAATTGTTGAGATATCCCCAGAAGGAGAAGCTCACGCTTATTTTAGTAGCGAGGCAGAAGATTATTTAAGAAGTTTACTGGGCGAGCAAGCTACAATTCGTTCGGGTAAACCAATTACTCTCCCCGATGATAGCGAGCCAGAGCCAGATATTGCAGTTGTGCAAAGGCTAGGTAGAGAATATCTGCAACATCATCCCTATTCTGAAAATATCTTTTGGTTAATCGAGTATTCCAATACCAGTTTAGAGAAAGACTTAAACATCAAAACTAAAATTTATGCAGAGGCAGGAATCAAAGAATACTGGGTAGTCAATCTAAAAAAAAGACAGCTTATTGTATTTTGTGAACCACAAGAAACTGAATATGCTTCTAAATCTACTTTAAGCGATGGTGTGGTTTATCCTTTGGCATTTCCCAATCTTGCTGTTGAAGTAAAGCGAATTATTAGCAAGTAAATTCAAGATATTTGTATTACAAAAAGATAAAATAACTGCAAGCTCTGCTTTTATTGATCAGAATTGATTGCCTCAGAAATGAAAATCCTGTTTCTTGCTGCTAACCCAGAATCTACAAATCATTTAAATTTAGGCGAGGAAGCACGAGAAATCCAAGATGCTCTAGATAGTTCACAATTGTCCTCAGAATTTGAGCTAATCCAAAGGTGGAAAGTTCGCCCAAAAGATTTTCGTCGGGCTTTACTGAGACATCAGCCAGATATTGTTCATTTTTCAGGACATGGCTCGGGCAAAACTGGTTTGATTATTACCAATGATGCAGGAGAATCAAAAAAAGTTTCAGGAAATGCTTTAGCTGGTCTATTTGCAGCTTTTCCGATGGTTAAATGCGTGTTGCTCAATGCTTGTTATGCAGAAGTTCAGGCAAGAAGCATCGTGAAGCATGTCGATTATGTCATTGGCATGAAAGATACTATTTATGACAATGCAGCTAGGGCTTTTTCCATTGGCTTCTATGACAGTTTGGGCTATGGCAAAAACTTTGAAGAAGCGTTTGCTTTAGGTAGTAATGCTATTCTTTGGGAATACGACAATAGCACTGGACAAAAGAGAGACGAACCGAGAGAACTGATTCC
>JBCCNG010000166.1:0-8166 GCA_039025955.1 Cyanobacteria bacterium P01_C01_bin.72
ATCTTCGGGAACTATGCCACTCTGTCGCAACTGTTCTAGGCGCTGCTTAATTCCAGCTACGACCTCAATCGTATTTGCTTCAGGCTGCTTCTGAATGCTGACCTTGACCCCAGGCTGTCCGTTGAGAGAAACAAAAATTCGCTGCTGTGCCTGACCATCAATCACTTGAGCAAAATCTCGTAGATAAACAAGACGACGGGGAGCATCTGCATTCTCGGCATTATTGACCGTAAAAGAAAGATTGAGCAGTTCCTCTACATTTTGGAAACGACCAACTACGCGGGTTAAGGGTTCAGCGCGTTCTCCCAAAATCCTGCCGCCAGAAATATCCTGGTTAGTTTCTTCCAGTTCACTCAACACATCATTTAAGCCGACTCCTAAAGCCTGTAGCCGATTGAGATCGATCGCCACCCGAATTTCTTCCTCAACTCCTCCTGAGACATCTACCACCGCCACACCTTCGACCACACTCAGTTCTCGCGCTAGTTCCTCGGCGGCAAATACTCGTAGCGCCAACGGTTCTAGAGACTGAGATCTCAAAGCTAGCTCATACACGGGTAGCTGAGAAGGATCAAATTTAAATAGTCTGGGAGATTCCACCGTGTTGGGTAAACTAGACCGCACTCGATTCAAAGCCGCAGTAGCATCGTTCAAAGCTCGATCAATATTTCCCCCTGGCTGAAAGTAAAGATCTACGCTGACTCTTCCCTCACGAGTTTGAGAAAAAATCTGCATTACTCCTTCCGTTGCTGCTAAACCCGCTTCTAGAGGTCTAGTTATTTCGTCTACTGCCACTTCAGGAGCAATTCCTGGCGCATTTACTCGTAAACCAATACGAGGATAGGTAATAGAGGGTAGGAGGTCTACCTGAATATTAAACAAGAAAAATACGCCAATCACCACAATCGCCAAAGTGAGCATCAGAGTCCCAACATGCCGACGAATAGCAACGGTACTAAGACTAAAGCTGGATTGGGGTTTAATCATTGAACATTAAGCATTGATTGTTGCGCATTGAACATTAAGCATTGAGTATTGAACATTGATTGTTGCGCATTAAGCATCAAACATTGAGTATTGAACATTGATTGTTGCGCATTAAGCATTAAACATTAAGCATTGGGCATTGAGTATTGATCATTGGGAAGCTGATTCGGAGATAAAACTAAGACGCACTGGCTCATCATTTTCGAGTTCTCTGCTGCTGCGAACAACAAACTTTTCTCCTGCTTCTAATCCAGCAACGATTTCTACTAAAGAATTAGCGCGATCGCCAAGTTTTACCTGACGTTTAGTTACCGTTGCCTGTTCTCCCGCTTCCTGGAGAATAAATATAGTCGCTGTATCTACTTCACTATTACCTTGTACGCTTTCTGATGACACTTCTAGCGCCGTTTCGGGGACGACAATCGAGCGATCGCTCTGACGAACAAAGTTAACCCGCGCCAGTAAACCTTTCCCAATACGTCTGTCTTGATTGGGAACAGTTATCTCTACAGGAATCAGACGAGCAGTTGGATCAGCCTCTAAAGCAATTTGCGTTAATTCTCCCGCAAAAGTTTGTTCGGGGAAGGCATCTAGCTTGACCTGAGTTGTTTGCCCCAGGCTAATTGATCCCAGTTCTAATTCCGAAATCTGTACCTGTACCTGAATCTGACTAAAATCTCCCAAGCGCAATATCTCGTCTCCTGGCTGGGCTAAATCCCCTGTTTCAACCGCTTTTGCCAATACCGAACCTGTTATGGGTGAACGCAAAACAGCAAAGGACTTGCGGCGTTGTTCTTGAGCCAGCAATGCTTCTTGTGCTATTACACGCCGCTGGGCAGCGAATACCGCCGACTGACGATTTTCCACCTGCTGTTGGGCTGACTGAAGTAGCTGTTGGGCTGTGCCGACTTCCGTGCGTTCCAACTCTGCCGCCTGCTCAGTAACTGCTCCCTGCTGCAAAAGCTTATTTGCTCTGGCGGCATCAGACTGTGCCTGAGCCAGTTCCAGTTTTGCCTGTTCCACCTGGGCGATCGCTTCATTAACGTCCGCTTGGCGACTGGTTACTTCTGATTCCAAAGCGGCAAGCTCCGCCTCAGCTTCTAATACGGCTGATGCTAAAAGTGCTGCATCAATGCGCCCCAATACCTGACCTTGCTCTACCCGATCGCCCACATCAACTGCCAGATCCAATATCTGCCCTTCAATTCGCGATCGCAAAGCCACCTCTCGAACAGGGAAAGTAGTACCTATATACTCTTGCTTGGGTGACAAAATACCTTCACGGGCGATCGCCACATCAACCGCTGCCAATTTCTCAGGTTGAGGACTGACAGACTCGCTCTGAGCATCCCCTGGAGGCAATAAACCGCAGCCAGAAGTCAAGAATAAACTTGACAGCAGCATCAAACGAGAGACAGATATACTTTTTGCACACAGCGCCATGAGCTATTTGTTTAGGAGAAAAGAGTCAACGGGAGAAAAATTTATCTTTCCAACTAAGCTTAACAATATCTAAATATTTGTGGAGTAACATTCGCTTCTACACAAATATATTTAAGTTAATTTAGATCAATTGCCGACAAAAGTAATTAATCCTACATTCAGCAGGTTGGCTCAAAAATGAGATATTTTTGGAAAAGTATTTCAATTTTTGAACTAGGCTATCAAGTTTTTCTGACTCCTAATCCTTGATCTGAGACTGAAAATTGTCTTCACTTCTACTAATTTCTTGGATTCTAGTCTCTATTCTCAAGCTAGGTCTATTATCTTATGATAAATTTAAAACTGTTCCCGCGATTGTCTAAATCATTAATTATTCAGCAATGCTGTTTTTTCGATGTCACGTAGTGTAGGAAAAGCATATCCAAGCAATGAAATTACTACACCGCAGAAGGAAAAAATTGCGATCGCGCAAGCCATTCCCGCGCCAGAACTATTGCCAAAAATACCACCAAACAATCTCGCTAAAATACTATCGGTTTCCATAGCTGGTTGAAAATAATTATCTACTAATATACCTGCGATCGCAGCACCCAGAGGCGTCGCAATACCTGCAATCAGATCTCTGGCTGCAAATACTCGCCCCTGAATTTCTGGAGATACTTGCAACATCCAGATCCCTTGACTGGAACTATTAGGAAAAGGAGAACAAAAACCACTGACAACCGCAGCGATCGATTTTCCGATCATACTTTGAGTCACCGACAGTAAAATTAAGCCTCCCTTCCAGACAGCATTACCTAACAACAAACCATTAATGCGCCGTTTAGGTAGATTCCAGATGCTCATGGTAGTAGCACCTAATACCCCACCGATACCAAATGTAGTTAAAAGTCTGCCCCACACCGTCGGATCGTCATTACTGCGGGCTAGAACCATTGCAGGTAAGATAGCAAAATTAAAGCTGTCGATGAAACTTGTTATTAGCGAAAAGCAAAGAATAGCGAGCAAACTTCGATGTTTTAAAAGATAACGCCAGCCGAAGCTTAATTCCTGTTTGATGTTGGTAATATTTTGTCGTTCCACTTCATCGAGGTCAGGTTGAGGAATTGTAACTATACTGAGAGTGGCGATCGCAATTAAAAAAGTCATTAAATCTACGAGTAAAATTCCTCTCAAACCAATTACAGGGTATAAGCTACCAGCCAAAGCAGGAGCTAGAACATAAGAGCCTGATAACTGAAGCGAATTGAGGGCTGTTGCCCGATTGTATTGCTGTGGGGGAACGAGTAAAGATAGAGAAGCTGAGTAAGCTAACCCCTGAATAAAGCCAAACAGACTATTAACAGCTGCAGTGCAGTATAAATGCCAAATTTGCAGATTATTAGTTAAAAACAGTAGCAACAGGGCAATAGTAGAAATTCCTGCCACCAAATCGCCAATTATCATCAACAGCTTGCGATTAATGCGATCGACTAGCACTCCTGCAAATAGCGAAGCAATTACTCTGGGAGTTTGGACGAAGAATAAGATTAATGACAAAGGTGTGGCTTGTCCCGTAACCTGCCAAGCCCAGATGGTGATTGCAAAGTTGGTCATTTCCGAACCAAGCAAGGAAGCTAATTGACCGATCCAGATAACGATAAATTTACGCACTGTCTTTCTTAGTTAATTAGCCGATAGCAACTGTTTTTCCAACTCTTTCAAATAAAGTTCAGTGCCAATAGTACCAGGCAAGCCCGCACACAAATAGGTCGGGATAAAATAAACTCTTCCTGCTTTACTAGCATCCATAGACTGGGCGATCGCATTATTCGACCATGCCTGTTTTAATTGTGATAGCTGATGGGCTGTAAAATCATCCGTATTCTCAAGTTCGCTAAAATTATGACCGAGTAAAATTACTGAGTCAGCATTATTTAGTTCTGGCAAAGTTTCGATTGAGATCGGGTGGAGTCTGTTTGTTTGAGAATTTTTAATTTCGGGAGGTGACACTAGTTTAAATCCCAAATTTTCAATGACAGAAGCACAATTAAAATATGAGGTAATTAGATCGATACGCTGTAATTTAGATGAAGAAAGTAAAAGCAGTTGGGGATGAGCTTGAACTATTGGGGCAAAGCTTTTACGGGCTGCTGCCATTCGTTGTTCTACTTCGGTTAATACTTGTTCTGCTTGCCCAGATCGATTGACGGCTTGGGCAACTCCTCGCAAAATTGTTTCAGGTTCATTGCGCTCAAATAATATCGTCGGTGCGATCTGAGATAAGGTTTCATACTGACTATTATTGGCAGTAGTGCCAATAATTAAATCGGGTTGCACCTGAAGAATTTCTTCAAATGAGGGTTGTTCCGCCGTACCAACATTAGCTATCGACCCCTTAATTAAATGCCCTAAATAAGAAATCTGCTGACTGGGATTGTCATAATCTCGTGGATGAAAGGCAAAATAATCTGCGTATGCCAAAGGCTGCACGTCCAAAGCTAGTAGAGCCTCTAAGATAAAAGGTCCAAGCACCACAATCCGCTCGGGTTGACCGCGCACTCGACAGTCCCTCCAACGCGGGGAACCCGCGCAACGGGCTGTCTCGCAAATTTGGGTTTGTCCAGCTTCATGTTCTATGGTGCGGCAATCTGCGGTATCTGATGAAGAATATTTAACCTTCTCGTCTCGACCTTGACAAGAAGCGATCGCAATCACAACTAAAATTACAGTACAGAATTGCCAGACAAATCGAGATGAACAATGATGTAACTTAGGCATAGCATTTATCACCCTTCGATAAAGGACTTGTCATGTACGTAGTTAATCAACAAGTTTTTCAATGTTTAACTCGTGCATTACATGCGGCGAATATCCGAAGGTGTATCCTTTAGGACTAAGCGCCTTTGTTGGGGGTTTCCCCCATGAGCAACTACGAACCCTTTAAGGGGTCGCTCGTCAATGTTCAATGACTAAAACTCTACCGCAACGGAAGCCCGCACTGTCAATGGTTCGCCTGGATAGATACCTGTATTTCTGACGCCTGCGGGTGATGTCGAACCAGCTATAGATTCAATAAAATCAATATCGAATAAGTTATCAAAATTGAGGCGGGCTTGCCAATTATTTCGCCGATAAAAAACGGCAGCATTGACCAGAAAAAAACTATCAACTTCAAAACTGTTGGGTAGGTCTCCCTTTCGTTCTCCAACAAAGTTAAATCCCGCACCAAAACCCAATCCCTGTAAATTTCCCGACTGAAGTTCGTAAGTTGTCCACAAACTAGCACTATGTTCGGGAATACCAGGGAGTCTACTGCCTACAATTTCTGGGTCGTTGTCTTCCGTTACTTCACCATCAATATAAGCATAGGAAGCAATAATGTTCCAACCAGGCATAATTTGTCCACTCAACTCTAAATCGATACCCTGACTTTGTTGTTCCCCCGTGGCGATCGAGGAAAAGGGGTTATCTGGGTCGGTTGTTCCTATATTTTGCCTGGTGATATTGAAATACGCTAGTGTACCCGAAAGACGGTTAGCAATAATATCGCCTTTGATACCGATATCAAACCCCTCTCCTATCTCTGGTTCTAAAGGTTCACCCTCAGCATCAGTAGCAAAGTTCGGCGCAAAAGATTGAGAATAGGTAGCAAATAGAGAAATCGGCTCAATTGGCTGATAGACAATACCAACGTTAGGACTTACCGCATCATCGTTTTGATTGGTTTCTTCACCAGCTAAATTATCAGTCGTATCCTGGTCAACTATGTCGTAGCGCACCCCTGCTGCCAAAATTAGGTTATCTAAAATATCGATTCGATCTTTTAGGTATACTCCCAGTCGATCTGTCTTGGTCTCGCTGTCCTGAAATAATACAGGAACTTCTTCGGGTTCGGGAACTGCAAAGAAATCTGGTTCTGCATCAAAAATGTTAATTATAGAAGTAAATTCGGGGGCGGGAGAAGCTACAGTTGTCAACTTATTTTCTGAACGAGATAGATCTACTCCAAACAAAAGATTATGCTCTAGCCGACCCGTATTAAAGTTCCCTTTAACATTAGTGTAGAGCGAAAAGGCATCGTCTTCGACTGGTTGATTACCTATCAAACGAGTTAACTCTCCAGTCGATTCATCTAAGAAGAATGGCAGTTCTAGAAAGTCATCAAACTCAAAATTATTGAAAGAATAACGAAACCGATTACGTAATTGCCAGTTTTCGCTGAAACGATGCTCTAATGTGTAGCCTACATTCAAGTTTTCTCTTGATTGAGTATCGTCGGGATTATTGGTTACTCTTTCTGGGGGAATATCGGCAATCCCCTCACCAAAAGCGACTGTACCGTAGTCTGCGGGATCGTTGTCTTCAGCATATTCTAGGCTTATGCTCAGATCTGTGCGATCGCTAATTTGCCAGGCAATAGTAGGGGCGATGAAAAAGCGGTCAAAACTACTGTCAAAATCTCGAAAACTATCCTGGGTTCGATATAGTGCATTAAAGCGATAGAGTAGGCGACCATTTTCGGTCAACGGTCCAGATAAATCGATGCTGGGACTGATAAAATCTTGGCTGCCCCCCTGAAATTGCAGATTGTAATAGGGTTCCTCAAGGGGTTTTTTGGTCACTAAATTAATTATTCCTCCTGGTTCTGCCTGACCAAACAATACCGAAGCGGGTCCTTTCAAAATTTCGACTCGCTCCAAATTGGCTATTTCTGGAGCTGCTGAAGCTGCACCGAAACCGCCCAAATCATCAAACCCATCCCGCAAAATTGGTGCATCTTCAAATCCGCGAATCGCAGCATCAAAACTCCGACCACCATTATTACCAAGGAACGTTACTGCCGCAGCATTCTCTAGCACCTCTTCCAGGGAGATCGCCTGCTGGTCTTCAATAACCTGCCGGGGAATTATCTGAATCGACTGAGGAACATCGCGCAGCGGTGCTTTAATTCTGCCACTGATATCCGCATCGGGGACAAAATACTCTTCTTCTGCACTTTGACCTGTGGCAATCACGTTAATTGAATCATCTGGCTCATCTGCGGCAGTAGTGCGATTGGGAGTAACGCTTAATACTAAATCGTCTCTACCAGGTAAGATTTCTGCGCTTGGTGCCTGAGTTTCTCCCGTGATTCTGACTCTAATACTATTTCCGTCAGCTTGGGTTACCCTAACACTGCTAATTCCTGGTGCGGGATCGAGTTCGGTTATACCGTTTCTGATGGCAAATGCTAAAGTTGCATCGAGAATCTCAACTACCAAATCATTACCTTCTGGCACAATCAAGGGCACCAATCTTTCACTTCCCGCTACTGTTATTAAAACCAACTCCAGCCCTTCATCAGTTTGGACAACCTCAACGCCTGTAACCCTTGTTATACCTTGTGCTATATGCGAAGCGGTATCCTTGAGGAGCAGATCCGCAGCCGTACCCCAGTCATCTTGCGTTGGGTTAAATACAGATGGCTGACTTGGGAACTTGGGGGACAGCGCATCCGCGCAGATAGTTGTCTTGCGACGACTGGCAACGCATTCACGTTGCGCGGGACTTGGAGAAGTCTTTAGTAGAGTTAAATCTTCTTGTCTCCGTGCCTCCACATCTCCCAGTCTCCTTGTCTCCCCATCTAAAGAAGTCTCCGCACCCACAGGACTAACCATAACCAAACTCAAAAAACCCGCAATCGCTAAAAACCAAAAAACATTACACCCTAGTAAATACTTCCTCACTATGCTCCTCACTTCGTTATGCAAGCCC
>JBCCNG010000167.1:0-8155 GCA_039025955.1 Cyanobacteria bacterium P01_C01_bin.72
CCCACAATGATGTTCGTACTGATTGGGTCACGAATGAGGTAGGTACAAGCTACAATGCGCCGTTTGCGGGGGCAGCAGTTCAGCAGTATGACAACCTGGGAGGCGATCCGCTTTCGGAATCTGACTTGGATCAGCTCATTGGTATTGATGCTAACGGTGTCGGTTTCTAGGTCTACTAATTTTTCAAGCTCAATTACTTAAGGCGATCGCTTTTGTCCCGATTAAGATGGAGCGATCGCTTTTTGATTAGACTGAAAATGATTATTAAGCAGGATCAATATGATTTGCCAAAATTACAGCGGGAATCATGGGTAACATGGCTAATAAACAAATAAACCATTGATTTAAACTCAGAGGTGCGGTGGCAAAGAGAATATTCATCACCCCCCATTGACTGAAGATGATTTGTAACAAAACCGCCACGACAATCCCAGCAATGAGAATTGGTGCTTTGGCGATTGCGGTATTTCTGCCACGTAAATAATTAACGAGACTTTTGCCCAACTGACTAATACTCAAAAGATAAATAACCCTAGCCGCGACTAAAGATTGGATTGCCATGGTGCGGGCAGCTGCAATATCTCCCGTGGTGGATTTTGTCCACTCAAACATGGCAAAGATTAAAATCCAGTTGAATACGGATACCAACAAGATTCGTTTTAATAATTTACCCGTCAATAAGGGTTCATTAGGATTACGGGGTCGCTGCTGCATCATTCCTGGAGATTTTGGTTCAAACGCAAGAGGAACGGTCATGCTGATGGAATTGATCATGTTGAGCCAAAGTACCTGGAGGGAGAGAATCGGTAAATCTCTAGCTAGTAAAGCACTGATTAAGATGGTCATGGATTCCCCACCGTTGACGGGCAAAAGAAAAGCGATCGCTTTACGGAGATTTTGATATACGGTACGCCCTTCTTCCACTGCTGCTTCGATGGAGGCAAAGTTATCGTCCGTTAGCAGCATATCGGCAGATTCCCGGGCAACTTCTGTTCCCTCTTGACCCATGGCAATCCCCACATCCGCCTGTTTGAGGGCAGGTGCATCGTTGACCCCATCCCCCGTCATAGCAACAATTTCTCCTTGGGACTGGAGTGCTTCGACTAGACGCAATTTTTGAGTCGGGGCAACTCTGGCAAATACCGAACCGTCTTTTGCTGCTTGCGTTAACTCAAGATCGTCCATTTTTCCTAGCTGTTTGCCTTCAAAAGCCAAAATCGTGCCAGCCTTGCCAATACCCATCTGACTGGCGATCGCTCTAGCGGTAGTAATATGATCCCCCGTAATCATTTTTACTTTGATTCCCGCAGTTTGACAGGTCTGAATAGCGGCGATCGCTTCTGTACGAGGGGGATCGATCATGCCCTGTAAGCCCAAGAAAATGAGGTCGGTGGCAATATCTGCGTGGTGAATTGAGTGCTGATGTAAACCTGCTGATTGTTTGGCAAAAGCTAACACCCGTAGTCCCTGTCTTGCCATAACTGCTAATATCTGATGGATTTGCAGCGGATCAAGGGGAACAAGATTACCATCTCGGTCGATCATTTGCGAACAGCGACTGAGCAATGATTCCACCGAACCCTTGACGTAAATTGTCGGGGTGACTCCATCATGTAGCGTTGCCATATATTGGTACTCGGACTCAAAAGGAATCTCATCCAGTCGAGGTTGACTAACTATTAAACTAGACTGATGCAAGCCAGCTTTTGCCGCCGCTGCAATTAATGCTCCTTCAGTGGGATCTCCCTCGACAGACCAATCTTGCGCCGAGGGTTTTAGCTGTGAGTCATTGCAAAGTGTTCCTGCTACCAGACATTGTTCCAAGCTAGGGGATAAGTTGCCAATTGAGGCAATGTGGCGATCGCTTTTCTGGCGAATTTCTCCTTCAGGACTATAGCCACTACCGCTGACATGATAATATTCACCCCCCGCGTAAATGCTCTGTACCGTCATCTGATTTTCTGTCAGAGTCCCTGTCTTATCGGAACAAACAACCGTTGCTCCTCCCAACGCTTCCACCGCTGGTAGTTTACGAATGATGGCATGACGACGCGCCATACGGTTGACTCCAATAGCCAGGGCGATGGTGACTACCGCAGGCAAACCTTCGGGAATTGCACTAACCGCTAAAGCTACGGTAGCTTCAAACATATATAGCCAGGACTCTCCTTGTCCCAAACCAATCACAAAGGTTAACGCGGCTAGGGCGGCAACTCCATAGAGTAAAGTGCGGCTGAATTTGGCAAACTTGCGAGTTAGGGGCGTAGTTAAACTAACTCTTCCTTCCATTGACCGTGAGATTTGACCGACTTCGGTATTATTTGCTGTCGCCACGACAATTCCTCGACCCTGCCCAAAAGTAACAAAACTCCCTGCATAAGCCATGTTGATTCTTTCTGCTAGAGGTGTATCCTCTGGCAAAGACTGAACTGATTTATTTACGGGCAAAGATTCTCCCGTCAAAGCTGATTCATCTATCTGGAGACTACGCACCTTTAACAATCTCAAATCCGCAGGAACTTTATCTCCTGAAGTTAGTACAACTAAATCCCCAGGAACTAAATCTTGGGAGCTTATCCGTAGCTTTTGCCCCTCTCTGATTACCATTACTTCAGTGGTGACAGCCTTGGCTAATGAGGCGATCGCATCTTCTGCTTGAGCTTCCTGTAGGTAGCCAATAATGGCATTAATCAAAGTCACGCCCCAAATAACAGCAGCGTTAGTCCAAGAGCCAAGAATTGCTTTAATCGCCCCCGCTAACAGCAAAATATAGAGTAAGGGTTGATTAAACTGCAGGAGAAATTTGAGCCAGGCTGGTTTACCAGGTTTAAACTGGAGTTTATTCTTACCGTATCGTTGGTCACGCTGGGCAACTTCCTGGCTAGATAAGCCCTGCTCCTCATTACTTTCAAAGTGTTTAAGAGCTTCTTGTGGAGCTAGTTGATGGTAGGAGAGCGATGGTTTTTGCATTTTACTGTGCAATTGAACTGGCATCTTTTTCTTTTGGTTTAACTTTAGACAAAGGTTGATTTTTCGAGCCAAAAGTTTTCAGTCGTTGATCTTTGGTTTTGTAGAGCTACTTTGCTGCTGACACAAACACCGCTTAGCGATCGCCGAACAGGTATTTTGCCCTTAAACCACAACCAATACAATTCGACTAGTCAGATACTCCCACCACTTTTTTATACTAACTTAGACTAAATTGAATTTTAATTAAATAACAATAGATTTTTATCTATATATTGTGTCCTTTGGGGACTAAAGGTATTTGTGCTTTCTGTCTTCACTTTAAGCAATTTTTCACTAAAAAGACGGGTATAACCCCGCCTTACTTATTTTGTGATCCAGATTGAAATTAAAGAGCAATTACAGCCCGAAATACATCTCTATAAATATATCCAGCAGATGTATTGATGAGCTTAAATGTCTGCTAAAACTGTTTTTGCGGCTGCTAAAGTGCGTTCCACATCTTCATCGGTATGAGCCAAGGAGGTAAAACCAGCCTCAAACTGAGAAGGAGCAAGATAGATTCCTTGTTCCAACATGCCACGATGGAAGCGAGCAAACTTATTCATGTCCGCAGTCTTCGCATCATCGTAATTGTGAACATCTTGACTAGTGAAGAACATCCCGAACATAGCGCTAATATTACCACCCGTTACTTCGTGTCCTGCTTCTCTAGCTACGGAAAGCAAACCTGTCGCCAACTTAGCGGTGATGCGCTCTAGCTGTTCGTAAGTACCTGGCTTGCTCAACAACTCTAGAGTTTTGATCCCTGCGGTCATTGCCAGAGGATTACCTGAAAGTGTTCCTGCTTGATACATTGGCCCTGCTGGTGCAACCATAGACATAATATCAGCACGACCACCATAAGCACCGACAGGTAAACCTCCGCCGATTACCTTGCCCAAGGTTGTAAGGTCGGGAGTCACGCCAAACTTAGCCTGTGCGCCACCATAAGAAATGCGAAAACCAGTCATTACTTCATCAAAGACTAGCAATGCACCGTGTTCTTTGGTAATTTCTCTCAATCCTTCCAGGAAGCCTGCATCGGGGGTAACAAAACCAGAGTTGCCCACTACAGGTTCGAGAATAACACCCGCAATCTGATCAGGATTTTCCGCAAAAAGCTTTTTGACTGTTTCTAAATCGTTGTAGGGAGCAGTTAAGGTATTGGCGGTAGTAGATTTTGGTACTCCTGGAGAATCGGGTAAACCGAGGGTTGCCACTCCAGATCCAGCTTTAACCAAGAACATGTCTGCATGACCATGGTAGCAGCCTTCAAATTTGACAATTTTATCTCTGCCAGTAAAAGCTCGCATCAGTCGCAATACTGACATACAGGCTTCTGTTCCTGAGTTGACAAAGCGCACGATGTCGATACTGGGAACAGCATCAATGACCATCTCTGCCAAAACGTTTTCTAATGCACAGGGAGCGCCAAAACTAGTGCCTTTTTCCAATGCTGCGTGCAAGGCTTCAATCACCACAGGATTAGCATGACCACAGATTGCGGGGCCCCATGTGCCGACATAATCTATATACTGATTGCCATCAACATCCCAGATATAAGCTCCTTTTACATGGTCAAAGACAATCGGCTGACCGCCAACAGACTTAAAAGCACGTACGGGGGAACTGACACCACCGGGCATTAGTTTTTGAGCAGCACTAAAAATTTCTTCTGATTTAGCTGTTTTAAAGGAAGTTGTAGAAACCAAATATTGTCTCCTTTAATTAATGTGAGTGTGTGTAGAATTTATATCTCTAAGTTAAAGATATGAGTTTTTCTAAAGACGTAATAATGTCCATGAGCTTTTATTATCTTACGGATCGTAGTTAGTAAGTTAACCAGATTGTTAGAAATTTTAAATTGTTTTGAAAAATTGTTTTAAATTATTGCTTGATCTGTTACCTAATCTGGGGTGCAGGCACGATCGCCCTATGATGAATTTACCGCTTTTTCTCGCCAAAAGCTGGGCAATGCAGGAGAATTTTCTAGTACTGACAATCCAATACTCAACCAATCTATGATGAATATTATGGTCGCGATCGCTTTAGCATAGCCCTTCTCTAGCCTACGACATAATAGTATACTACTCTGTAGAGCATCTATCTCAAAAGTGTCAGCCATAGAATTTACAGACGAAACCCTGACACTTACAGATGTAAGTTGTGATCTTAATTTTCGGTAACTTTCACCACCCTGCGGAGATTTGATTTAGGGTATTTTCAAAGCACGTATTATCTTAAAATTTATACAGGAAAGTCAATGACGGCAACATTTTGCGAATATAAGCCAGGTTTAGAAGGCATACCAGCAACTAAATCGGGAATTAGTTTTGTTGATGGTCAGAAAGGAATTTTAGAGTATCGCGGTATTGCGATCGAAGAACTAGCGAAGCAAGGTAGTTTTTTGGAAACGGCATATTTACTGATCTGGGGAAAATTGCCCAATATCAAGCAAATAGAAGAGTTTAAGACGCAAATTCTGTTTCACCGTCGGATTAAATATCGCATTCGCGACATGATGAAGTGTTGTCCTGAATCGGGACATCCGATGGATGCGCTGCAAACATCCGCTGCCGCCTTGGGTTTATTTTACGCTCGCCGCGCTTTAGACGATCCTGAATATATTCGTAAAGCAGTAGTGCGAATACTGGCAAAAATCCCCACCATGGTAGCGGCATTTCATCAAATGCGTCGGGGTAACGATGCGATCCAGCCTAACGATAATCTGGACTATGCAACTAACTTTCTCTACATGCTGACGGAAAAAGTCCCTCATCCTTTGGAGGCTAAGATCTTTGATATCTGTCTAACTCTACATGCCGAACATACAATCAACGCTTCGACTTTTTCGGCGATGGTGACAGCTTCAACCCTCACCGATCCCTATGCCGTGGTTGCCTCCGCTGTTGGTACTCTGGCGGGGCCACTCCATGGAGGGGCAAATGAAGAGGTCTTGATTATGCTTGAGAATATTGGCTCGGTTAGCGAAGTCGAACCCTATGTTGCGAATTTGATTGCCAATAAGCAAAAAATCATGGGTTTTGGGCATCGAGTATACAAGGTTAAAGATCCTAGAGCGAAGATCTTACAAGAGCTAGCGGTTAAACTGTTTAGCGAGACAGGACACGATCGCTATTATGATTTGGCTCTCAAGCTAGAGCAGGTGGTTGAAGCAAAGCTGGGTCACAAAGGAATTTATCCCAACGTCGATTTTTATTCTGGTTTGGTTTACAGCAAGCTAGGTATCCCCAGTGATCTATTTACACCCATTTTTGCGATCGCCCGTGTCGCAGGTTGGTTAGCTCATTGGAAAGAGCAGCTAGCCGTTAACCGTATTTTTCGCCCAACTCAGGTCTATACAGGAGATCATAATATGCCCTATATTCCCATGGAAGAAAGATAGGAAGGTTTATTTTTTGGGTAGTGGGTAGTGGGTAGTGGGTAGTAGGTAGTAGGTAATCGTGAGAAGTTGAGAAACTTACTCATTCCTCATAATGATGTTGTATGACTATATTTTGCCATCGGTGAAAAAATTGTTAAGATTTGTAGATGGCAAATTCTAGATTACAGAAATTAGGCAGCTACCTTCGTCCCCACTGGCGAACGGTCTTATTAGGTACGATCGCCCTCTTAATAGTCAATGTTTTAGGGGTTTATATTCCTCTACTGATCAGAAATAGTGTTGACCAGCTACAGGGAGAGTTTAGCTTTAATCAGCTTTCCCGTTCGGCACTTTGGTTATTGTTATTAGCCGCTGTGATGTGGTGTTTTCGGATGTTTTCCCGCACCAGTATTTTTGGTGTAGGTAGACAGGTAGAATTTGGTCTCAAGCAAAGAATTTTCCAGCATCTCTTAACCATCGAACCTAATTATTTTTCCAACAACACTTCGGGAGATTTAATTAATCGTGCTACCAGTGATGTAGACAATATCCGTCGTTTGGTCGGATTTGCGGTACTGAGCTTTATTAATATTATATTTGCCTATGGCTTTACCCTGCCCGTAATGCTGGGAATCAACGTGCGTCTGACTCTTTTGGCGATCGCCGTTTATCCTCTAATGTTGCTAACGGTACAGCTATTTAGTGGGAAACTGCGTCGTTACCAGGAAGAGATTCAGGTTAAGCTGTCGGATCTGAGTGAATTAATCCAGGAAGACATGAGCGGCATGGCGTTAATTCGGATTTATGCTCAGGAAAATCAGGAGCGAGAAGCATTTAGACAGAAAAATCAGCAGTTGCTAGAGGCGAATCTTAAGTTAGCCAGAACGAGAAATCTACTGTTTCCCGTAATTGAGGGTATTTCCTATGTTAGTCTGTTGATTCTCCTCTTTGTCGGCACTAAAGCGATCGCTGCTGGAGAAATTACGGTTGGTGACTTTATTGCTCTGGTGTTGTTTGTGGAAAGACTAGTATTTCCCACTGCTTTGTTGGGCTTTACGATTACCGCCTACCAACAGGGAGAGGTAAGTATTGACCGCGTAGAAGCCATCACCAAAGCCGAACCCAAAATCAAAAATCTGCCCCAGGCGATTGTTCTCCCCGCAGCAGAAATTAGAGGCGAGATTGTCGCACGTAACCTCACCTATACCTATCCAGGGGCGAAGACTCCCGCATTGTACGATCTCAACTTTAAGATCAAGCCAGGAGAAACAGTCGCTATTGTCGGCTCAATTGGTTCAGGCAAATCTACTTTAGCCAATGCCATTCCCCGTTTAATCAATATTGAGCGAGGGCTGTTTTTAGATGGTTGCGATACCACTAAATTAGACTTAACTAGCT
Organism: Cyanobacteria bacterium P01_C01_bin.72; assembly: GCA_039025955.1. Classification (GTDB taxonomy): domain Bacteria; phylum Cyanobacteriota; class Cyanobacteriia; order Cyanobacteriales; family Xenococcaceae; genus Waterburya. The sequence goes on from JBCCNG010000167.1 coordinate 7,793, forward strand.
TACGTCAGGCGATCGCCTATGTCCCCCAAGATAGCTTTTTGTTTAGCACCTCAATCAAAAATAATATTCGTTATGGTGAGCCTTTAGCGGAAACAGCCGAAGTAGTACAATCCGCCAAACAAGCGCAAATTCACTCGGAAATTTTGACTTTTCCCCAAGAATACGACACCTTAGTTGGAGAACGGGGGATTACTCTTTCTGGCGGACAAAGACAGCGGACGTCTCTGGGGAGAGCTTCATTAGCAGATGCCAAAGTCTTAATTTTAGATGATGCTTTATCCAGTGTTGATAACGAGACTGCAACCAGAATTCTGAATAGTCTATCCCCCGCAAGAGCTAAAAAAACCGTGATCTTTATTTCCC
>JBCCNG010000168.1:0-8127 GCA_039025955.1 Cyanobacteria bacterium P01_C01_bin.72
CATTTGTCTCTGCGCCATACTATCTTCGACGATTAGAACTTTGCTCATAACACGCTATCTACGAAAAGTCACACTCTTTATTAAGTCTACTTGGCAAATCATTAAATTAATAACAAGTGAATTTCAGTACAGGTTTAACTTCTATTAATTTAATGATTTGCCAAGTAGACTTAATAAAGAGTGTGACTTTTCGTAGATAGCGTGTTATGAGCAAAGTTCTAATCGTCGAAGATAGTCTGGCGCAGAGACAAATGATTTCTGATCTCCTGAAAGGTAGCGGTCTTAAAGTAACGGTTGCTTGCGATGGGGTTGAAGCTTTAGAGCATCTAGAAACATTAAGTCCTGACATAGTAGTAATGGACATCGTGATGCCCAGAATGAATGGCTACGAGTTGTGTCGCCGACTAAAATCAGATCCCAAGACCCAAAATGTTCCTGTGGTCATGTGTTCCTCCAAAGGGGAAGAATTTGACCGTTATTGGGGCATGAAGCAAGGAGCTGATGCCTACATAGCAAAGCCTTTTCAGCCAGTTGAACTGATTGGCACAGTTAAGCAATTGCTGCGGGCATAGGTTGATATCCCTTGAGCCAGATGGCGAACCCTGTAAATGGTATTTATAGCTAAATTTTATGGTTACTAATCCAGAACTATATACTGAGAGTGATTTAGATTTATCACTTGATATAAAGCCTTTAGAGAATCCTGAAGGAGAACTACATCTGCGTTTTTATCTCGCATCAGGTGAAGCTTGTGCTTTTCCCGCTACGGGGATCGCCGAGGTAATGCAGCAAACTCCTGACCAGATTGCACCAATCCCCAATGCCTCTCCTTTACTACTAGGCACAATTAATTTGAGGGGAAGGGTTATCTGGGTTGCTGACTTAGGTCAGCTTTTGGGAGATAGCGCCGCCTTAAAAACAGACAGACCAACAATCCCCGTAATTGCCATTGAGGATCAAGAGCAGATCATAGGATTAGCAATTGATAGCATTGGCGATATGGATTGGCTCGATGTCGAAAAGCTAGAAATTCAGCAGCCTCCTGCCGATGGAATAGCACCTTTTGTTCAAGCTCAGTGGCAACCTGACGATGAAAGCGAGATCCTCGTTAATTTGTTAGACCCAGTCAAAATATTACGGTCGTCACGATGGGCAGTCTAGGACCATTGGGATTATTCAAATTCTATTTTGGTTAAAACATATACTCATAATACTTATTGAGCAAGATTTAAGAAAATAGCACTATTATTGCTTTTCTTGTTTATTTATATAAATTTGCGGTCATCGTCGAATCACAAGCTTAGAGTAACAACTTGTAACTCACAAGCAACAAAAATTTAGATTTAATTGGCAAAAAGCATCATGGCATCAGGAACTAATTATTCTCAGGAATACGGACAAGCAGAAAAAGCCTATCTAGAAAGTAATTTTGCTCAAGCAGCAGAAATAATCGATCATTTAGCTGATGAATTTCCCAATGATCCAAATGTCTTGTTGCTGCGGGGTCATATTTATTGCTACGGCTTTCAAAATTACGATGTGGCAAAGCAAGAATATGAAAGCGTAATTGAACTTAGTGAATCAAGCGATCTCTTGGATTTTGCCCATAGTGGTATTGAACAGATTAAACAGCTTCAGCAACAGTCTGAATTAGCAGAACAGTCGTTGGGGTCAGATGAGCCTCTGGACGAGGAGGATTTCGACTATGGAAATGACTTAATGGCAGATTTTCCTGATGACGATGATGAAGCCGATGAAAATGTTTTTGCCAGCGGTGATTTTACTGCCAGTCAAGCTATTGCTCAAAACTATGAAGTTGAGCTAGAAGATGCGGCTATAGACTCAAGTATCAACCAGAGCTTTATTCCTGGTGTTGAAGAAGATTTTGATAATTCTTTTGACCAGCTAGAATCTGAAGTGGAAGAGTTAGTTTCTGATAAATCCGAAGAAGATCCTTTTTCTGAATTGGAATCGGAATCCGTTGAGCCTGAAGTTGCGTCTCAGCTGACTTCACCTATCTCAGATGCGGCTTCACCTGTACCTGAACAGCCTACCATTCATAACAGTTCTACTTTTATGGTAGATGATGACGATGATCTTCCTGACTACACTGAGGAAGACTTTGCCGTCAGTCAAAATGATTATGATGACAGCTCAGAACTAGAAATTGATACTGTCTTAACCGAACCTTTCTCCATGGGAGTTGATGAGGATTACAACCTAGAAGATATCCCTGGACAGGATGACGTAGATTATCAAGACGAGCTGGAATTTGATGAAATTGACAGTAGTTTCTTTGACCTAGAAGAGCTAGAGCAAGGATTACCCGATACTGGATTATTCAATGTTGCGGAAGACCCCAGCAGCAGCAGCATGAATATTTCGAGCAATTTAGTTGCTGAATCTAGCTCTTTAGAGCCAGATGAAATTGCTATTAGTGAAGCTACTCCTGGCGCTACAGGTTCTTTTATGGCTACCAAAGAAGAGCCTGAACTGGAAGTCAAGCAAGGGATTTTAGCTAAGTTTATTAATGCTTCAATTCAGCAAAAGCAGCTTACCACCGCAGGTATCACAGGATTGGTATCAGCGATCGCCGTTCTCAGTATAGGTTTAATTGGTTCTAACCTCACTGCCCGTAATTCTGAGCGCACAATGCAAGAAGGTGTCCCGGGCAGTCTTTTGCTTGCTCTGGTGGCTGGATTATCAAGTGCGGGAACAGCAGCAGCAATCGGCAATATTACTGCCAAGCACATTACTAAAACTAGTCAAGATTTGCAAAGTCAATTTGATGATGTTTACCAGGGCAACCTCAATGCCAAAGCTACGGTCTATTCTCAGGATGAATTTGGACAGTTGGCTTCGGGATTCAACCGTATGACGCGAGTTATTTTAACCACTACTCAAGAAGCTCAACGAAGAGCCGAAGAAACCGAGCAGGCAAAAGAAGATTTACAACGTCAGGTAATTCGTCTCCTGGATGATGTAGAAGGTGCAGCTAGAGGAGACTTAACCGTACAGGCTACTGTAACTGCCGACGTTTTAGGTGCGGTTGCCGATGCCTTTAACCTGACGATTCAAAGTCTACGAGAGATTGTGCGTCAGGTAAAAGAAGCTGCCGAACAAGTAAACCAAGGTTCGACCGATAGTGAATTATTTGCTCGTAACCAGTCGAGTGAGGCTTTACGGATGGCAGAAGAGTTAGCCGTCACCCTCAATTCGGTGCAGATGATGACCGAATCAATTGAAAGGGTAGCTGAAAATGCCCGTGAAGCAGAAGAAGTAGCCCGTTCGTCTTCTGTAACTGCCCTTAAAGGAGGTAAAGCGGTAGAACGGACAGTATCGGGAATCTTCCAAATTAGAGAGACAGTATCGGAAACGGCTCGTAAGGTAAAAAGACTGGCAGAAGCATCTCAAGAAATCTCGAAGATTGTCCTGTTAATCTCACAAATTGCGGAAAGAACTAACCAACTAGCTCTTAATGCCTCAATTCAGGCGGCAAAGGCAGGGGAAGCAGGTCGTGGTTTTGCGGTGGTTGCCGATGAAGTCCGACAGCTTGCGGATAGATCTGGTAAATCTCTGAAAGAGATCGAACAAATCGTACTGCAAATTCAGAGTGAAACAGGGTCGGTAATGACCGCCATGGAAGAAGGTATTCAGGAGGTAATTGACGTTACCGAAAGAGCCGAACAGGCGAAAACGGCTCTAGAAGATATCATTCAGGTATCTAATCGGATTGATACTTTAGTACGTTCGATTACAGCCGATACTGTCGAACAGAGAGAGAACTCACGGGCGGTGGCACAGGTAATGCAGTCAGTAGAATTGACTGCCCAAGCTACATCCCATGAATCTCAAAGGGTCGGTGGGGCGCTACAAAGTCTGGTGGGAATTGCTCGCGGTCTGCTTTCTTCTGTGGAAAGATTCCGTATTGATAAAGGTGAATCGTAGTTTAATTGAGATTAATTGAATCATCAGCAATCATCGCCTTGTAAGTGGAAGCCTCAACCTTTCTACTTTCATCCACTGGAATTTTGTGATTCAATATATATCTGCGCCTTTATTTGAAAACTGCTTTATGTGTGCTGAAAGAACCTTACCCAAGTTTGATGCTAATTCTGTCACAATAACCAAAGAAGAAGGATTCATTCTGTATGAAGATATGGTTTTAGGACGCTTATTTGAAGATAAGTGTGCTGAGATGTACTATCGTGGCAAGATGTTTGGTTTCGTCCATCTATATAACGGACAGGAAGCAGTATCTTCGGGGATAATTAAGGCTTTGCGAGACAAAGGTGACTACGTTTCCAGTACTTATCGCGATCACGTTCACGCTTTGAGTTCTGGTGTGCCAGCGAATGAAGTAATGGCAGAGTTATTTGGTAAGGAAACAGGCTGTAGTAAGGGTCGTGGTGGCTCAATGCATATGTTTTCAGCGGAGCATGGATTGCTGGGCGGTTATGCTTTTGTCGCTGAGGGAATACCAGTGGCTACAGGTGCGGCATTTGCGAGTAAGTATCGTCGTGAGGCAATGGGAGAAGAAGCTTCAGACTCAGTTACAGTCTGCTTTTTTGGTGATGGAGCAAGTAATAATGGTCAGTTTTTTGAGTGTTTAAATATGGCAGCACTTTGGAAACTACCAATCATTTACGTTGTAGAAAATAATAAATGGGCGATCGGTATGGCTCATGATCGCGCTACTTCCCAAACTGAGATTTATAAGAAAGCTAGCGTGTTTAACATGGCAGGATACGAGGTAGATGGGATGGACGTGCTGGCGGTTAACACTCTGGCGAAAGAAGCTGTAGCTCGCGCCCGTGCAGGGGAAGGTCCTACTCTAATTGAAGCCTTGACCTATCGCTTCCGTGGGCATTCTCTCGCCGATCCTGATGAGCTGAGAGATCCTCAAGAGAAGGAATTTTGGGGACAGCGTGATCCAATTAAGAAATTTGCCGCCTACCTGACGGAAAAAGGTCTCGCTACCGCAGCAGAATTAAAAGAGATTGACAAAAAAGTCCAGGCGACAGTTAACGAAGCTGTTAAGTTTGCCGAAAGCAGTCCTGAGCCAAATCCTGCTGATTTGCATCGCTATATTTTTGCTGAAGATTAGTCTTCGTACAGATAGTAAATATTGAGCATTATCCTTTAGGACATTCCTCATTCTGACGAATTATTGTTTTATGCGGCGGGGATAGCGGACTCGACAGGGTGAACCCCAAGCTACCTGTTGGGCAGGAATACTCTTGAGGACGCTGCTCCTAGCGCCAATGACGCTATTTGCTCCAATATTTACCCCTGCTGCTACAAAACAGTCCGTCGCAATCCAAACGCCATTGCCAATATTGATCGGTGCAGTGACGAGGGTGAAAGATGGGACTTCAAAGTTATGACTCCCAGTACAAAGATAAGACTTCTGGGAGATGACGCTGTGGCAGCCAATTGTGATTTGATTAAGGCTATAGAGAACAACGTTGTCCCCAATCCAGCTATAGTCGCCTATTTGCACCTTCCAGGGAAAAGTAAATCTGGCGGAAGGGCGAATCACCACACCCATGCCAATTTCTGCCCCAAACAGCCGCAATAAACAGCAGCGAAAACTATTAAAATTATGCCAACTGAGGGGGAAAGCGATCGCCTGTACCAGCCACCAAAGCATTACGTACCATTTTGGTTTTCCTCGCTGCCAATCTGCCACATCATAGGAGCGAAGGTCAGTCCAAGATTCTTCTCTAGAAACATATGATTGCTCGGTATCTACAGGATGATTGCTCGTCATGATCTACTAACAATACTTATCAAGGTCGTTGAAGATCTTTTAGTAACTTCGACCGAGAATTTACCTGCTGATTTTAGCCTCGTTTTTCTCAAAGCTACAGTCAGAATGACTCTATTTGCCGATACACAAGACACAATATAGAAAAAATACTAATAGCTGAGAAGCAGAAAGAGAAATAGATATAGAACTACAAATTCTCAAACAAAGCCCTGGTTTCGGGATTATATACCAGCATGTAGTTCCAATAATTTTCAAACACCGACTCTACATAGCCTTTGGTTTCTCGATAGGGAATTTTCTCCACAAACTCATCGGCATCTTGTAAGCCATAGCGATTGATCCATTTGGCAACAGCATTGGGACCCGCATTATAACTAGCCACCGCCAACATGGAGTTGTTGTTATATTTCTTGTGGGTAAAATCTAAATAGTAAGTGCCAATATTGACATTATCTTCTGGGTTAGTCATCGAATAGCTAGACAGACCAATATTACGAGCTGCTGTTTTGGCAGTGGGAGGAATAACCTGCATCAAACCTAATGCCCCTGCGGAAGATTCAATTTCTGGTTCAAAGCGAGATTCTTGGCGAATCAGAGAGGTAACTAAAAGCGGGTTCAGCTGGCGCTGTTTTGACCACTTAAGAATAGTATCCTCGAAGGGGAAAGGATATAAAGCCTGCCAGTATGCTGGAGTTTGGCGTAATTTCTGCCATTCCTGACGCTCTTTGGGGGAATCGCGGTCTTGCAGATACCAAATTTGGTTGATGCCCCGTAAATTCTGACCCTGATGTAGTTTGAGCAAACCCTGAGTAAAATCATCCGCTACCGTTAGTTCAGAAAGATCGCTAATTTCAGTCTGGAATTGTGTCCAGGCTTCTTGCTCCAGTCCTAATTTATATAGCTCTTGGAAAGTTGCTGAACCTCCAGGCGGTCTAACGGGGGCTGCTTTCACCACTTGGGGAACTTTATCCCGTACCGTAGTAAAATCTCCTACATCCCAGCCCAGGGCTACTGCCGAACGCCAAGCATAGTAAGAGCGAGGAAATCTTGTGAGGACGGATTTATAAGCCGTGGTGGCATCCTGAGGACGATTGAGTTTCGTCGCCCATTTAGCAATCCAAAATCCTGCTTTGGGAGCAATTTTACTCTCAGGATTATTAACGATGATTGGTTGCGCCCATTGCCAAGCTGCAACTAAATCCCCTGCTTTGGCTTTTTGGCGAGCTATATTCCAACGGTATTTTGCCGCTGCTTCAGAGTGTTGATAATCAGTTAATAGAGTCTGGAGAGCTTGATTAGCTGACTTGGGACTGTTTAACCCCTGGAGATATTGAGATTTTTCCACTAAGGCTTCTGGTGCGTGCTTCGGAAACTGCTTAATTGCCATGTCCAAATAGGTTAAGGCTTCTCGTTTACTAACCACGGTGGCGATGCGACGTAGCCCCCAGCCTGTATATTCAGCAGTGGGATATTGTTGAATTAGCTTCAGATAATATTGCTTCGCAGTCACTTTGCTATTTCCCAAGTGATATCCTCGTCCAGCGCGATACAAATTACGAGGAGTATTCGAGGCTTTGGCGTAAGCTTGACCAGCTTTGCCATAATCCCACTTGAGCCAATAACTATCGGCGATCGCTTCCCATTCGGGGGGAGTTAGCTGGTTGGCATATTCTTTGACCAGGCGATCGCGCATCTGCTCGACTCCCTTGCCATCGGGGGTATATTTAACCAAAATCGTCATTAAACTGGGTTGATGAGGATTCTGCCCTAGCTGCTGACGGATAATCTCATGGGTACGGGGATGGGCGGGAAACTCGGCGATCGCCTGTTGCCAATATCGAGGCTGGGCTTTGCCCAGAAGATACAGCGCTTCTCCTGCGGCGGCCGATATGGGATGCTGGCTAATTATTTGCTGCCAAGTTGCAGTGGCGGCTTGATGATTTTGTTCCAGATAATGTGCCTCTCCTTTTGCCAGTAAAATATGGGCTGTGAGCAGAGGATATTCTTGCTCCAAACCCTCTAGCTTTGCTAAGGCGGCTTTTCCTTGTTGACGATCAATTAAATCTGAGGCGATCAAAAAACTATTCTCGGGGTTTACCCTGGGTTGAGTTTTCGAAAGAACTACTTTGCCAGATACTAAATTGTTTTTTTCCGTGGAAGTATCTGCTAACGATTTGTGGGTGTTAGTTATAAATTCTACACTTATTACTGTTGATATTGAACCAAGAATAAATAATAGAAAAACCTTGCTATTAAATAATTTCCACATCTTGTTCTTATTAATGGCGTGAGGATAGGGCTATATGATTATTATTCCCCGACAAAATATTTTTCATATCACCCAAATAATTGCA
>JBCCNG010000169.1:0-8114 GCA_039025955.1 Cyanobacteria bacterium P01_C01_bin.72
ACCAAATCGCTGCCGCTACGAAACAAATCCTTAATTGTGGCTAAAAAAGCTTGGGCTGTTCCTGCAATATCCTGAGTATGAATAACTTCGCGTACCGCATTTTGTAACAATCGCCGACTGAGTAACCCAGAAGCCACCCCCATCCCTCGACGGCGAATAATCTTTTGTGCCAAACTTTCCAGACTGTAATGAGGGACTTGAAGATAAGAGGCGATCGCTTTACTCGGCGTAATTACCTGAAACTTAGACGGGGAAGATAGCTGAGAATTCAATTCAGGCAAAATATATCTAGCCATAATCAATCAAAAATTACAAATAATATTATTCATCTATATAGCTAGTTTCGAGAATTGGCATCAGATTACAGCTAGAAGACTCCAAACCCACAGGCAACGAGACAAGATTAAGTCTAACCTGGTTTTGAGTTGGCAAAAACAGCGGCAATTCTCGGTAGAATAACTATAAATTGCAGAAACAAAAACTAGATGTTGCCCAGAGACGAATTAATCAAGCGCGCTGAAAACAAAGAAGAGATTTCTCGCGTGATCGACAAAGCTGAACAAGCGATCAAAAACTGGGAGGTAGTCGTTACGGATTTTTTCTCGCCTCCCGTATTGATGGAAGCACAGGCATTGTTGCAAAACCTCACGGAAATTGAGGCTTTACCTTGGGGTGGTTATCCGCAGGCAGAAAGACAGCGTCTTGCTTTATCTCGCCCCGATTTGCCCTTAGATAAGTCACAGGTGGAACTGGCTGCACTAGATATTGCGGGTAACTTTCTATTCGATCCCGCTACCCATCGCGACTTTTTGGGTTCGTTACTGGGTACGGGTATTGTGCGCGAGAAGGTAGGAGATATTATCGTCTTAGGGGAAAGAGGCGCACAGGCAATCATCGTGCCTGAAATGATCGAGTTTCTGACTTCTGCTTTAGTCCAAGTGCGTTCGGTCGCGGTTAAAACGCAGCAGATTGATTTAAGCGAACTCAAAATCCGTCCGCCGAAAAAGAAAGAGATGACAACAGTAGAAGCCTCTATGCGATTAGATGCGATCGCCTCAGCAGGTTTTGGCATGTCCCGTAGTAAAATGGCAGACGCCATTTCTCATAAAGATGTTCGCGTCAACTGGAAGGAAATTACTCAATCTAGCCACAACGTTAAAACGGGAGATTTGATTTCTCTGCGGGGTAAAGGCAGACTGGAAATCGGCGAAGTCTCCATCACGAAGAAACAGCGATATCGCGTTAATTTGGTGCGGTATAAGTAACAAAGGGCTTGCACTAAAGCACTTGCTTCGCATCGCCCGCATGTAGTCAGAAGTAACAAGTAATAAATATTAAGTAAGAAAGAGATGACAACTACACAATCATCCGCAAATAACGACGAAATGAAATATGGCGAACGAGCGATCGCTGAAGGGGAATTGATTACTTTCCCCAATCCTCGCATTGGACGGAAATATGACGTGAGTATTACGCTACCTGAATTTACCTGTAAGTGTCCTTTTTCGGGCTACCCTGATTTCGCCACTATTTATATTACTTACTCTCCCGACCAAACTGTCGTTGAATTAAAAGGTTTGAAACTCTATATTAATAGCTACCGTGATCGCTATATTCCTCATGAGGAAGTAGTTAATCAAATTCTCGATGATTTTGTGGCAGCTTGTGATCCTCTCAAAGCTACGATCAAGGGGGACTTTACCCCTAGAGGGAATGTTCATACCGTAATCGAGGTACATCACCATAAACAAGGATAGAAAGTTTTATCGTGTCCTAGTCTAGGGGAATAACCGTGACGATCAATTACAATACAATGGTAAAGTTTTGTAAACGTAATTTAGCTCCAAGAAACATCAATGAAAAGCGAAATTAAACCCAGTCAAACTCCAGATCTCGAAGATCCTAAATTTGGTTTTAACTCCTATGCCGAACGTTTAAACTCTCGCGCCGCCATGATTGGTTTCGCTGCCATTCTCATTATTGAATATATTACGGGCAAAGGCTTGCTGGAGTGGCTGGGTTTACAGTAAGAGTGTCTAGTTAGCAGCAGGAGAACTAAAGAATAAGCTAGCTGGATTAAATCGTGCTAAGAGTATTAGTAGCAATTATGACCACATGAGCCGATCTAGGCTGTCAAGTTAAAACTAATGAGCGAATCAGTCACGCGAAATAACCCCAAGCATCCTGGCACAGTATTAGTCTCTCCTGATCTGCCTAATTTATCCATTGCCAAATCTAAGCCAATCCAGTTGGGAATCATGGCTTCGGGGAACGGTACTAATTTTGCTGCTGTGGCAGAGGCGATCGCTGCTGGTAAACTGAATGGAGAGATACGGGTTGTAATCTACAACAATCCCGATGCAAAAGTAAAAGAAAAAGCCCAACAATATAATATTCCCATAGTTTTTATTGACCATCGCCAATATAGTACGAGAGAAAACTTCGACCATGAGATTGTGTCGGTCCTCCAAGCCTACGGGGTAGATTGGGTCGTGATGGCAGGATGGATGCGAATTACGACCCAGGTTTTATTAGATAGCTATCGCGATCGCATTATCAATATTCACCCCAGCTTATTGCCCAGCTTCAAGGGAATTAGAGCGATAGAACAGGCATTAGCAGCCAAGGTCAAGATTACGGGCTGTACAGCACATTTAGTTAGTCTAGAAGTAGACAGTGGCGAGATCATTATGCAGGCTGCCGTCCCCATTTTGCCTGACGATACATTGGATACGCTTCATGCCAGAATTCAGGTACAGGAACACCATATCTTACCTCAAGCGATCGCGATCGCTTGGGATAAATTCCGCTAAGTATTTAAAGTATTACTTATTGAGCAGACAGATAATTACTTAGAACGACTATAAGTCAAGTCTAACTGCCAATTCACGACGAGATCAGACTTCTTCCGCTTTAAGAGAAGCTAATAGCTGGCAAGTTACGCCCCAAGGTAAGGTTATACTTCTGGCTCGCGAGCAAGCTCAGACTGAGTTTTCAGCCCATGTTGTTGACTGTGCCAAATTTGCTGGGTAATGAGTCAAAATAAAATTGCAGCCTACATGTCATTATTGATGATTGCCAACTTCAGAGGAAGTTTAATCATTAATTTGAACTAAGGCTGCTAATATCTTTACCTGCAATTTTTTGGGTGATTTTTTCTGGAGTATGCAAAATTGCTTAGTAGATGTGGGCGTAAATACAGTCACCATTAGTAAACGATCAAAGCTTTACGGTTAGATGCTTCTGACTTCTGATGTTATGCCCTTGTGGTACTTCCGCGCAGCGGTACTAGTTGCTTAGTATTTATTGAGATCAATACCAGCTTCTTTTGCCATTGCCCCAATACCTTTCTTTTCTAAAGTCTTAATTGCCTTAGTGGAGAGGCGTAGTCTTACCCAGCGATTACCTTCTGCCCACCAAACTCTTTTCCACTGTAAGTTAACGTGCTGTAGTTTTTTAGTACGACGGTGAGAGTGAGATACCGCCATAGCATTGTTTGCTTTTTTGCCCGTTATGGTGCATTTACGACCCATGATTTACCTTAAAATATGTTTCACAATCTATTATTATAGCCATACTTTGGGCTTGCTGAAAAACTTGAATTTGATAAGGGAAAGAACCTCTATTCTCCTACTTCCCGATTGCTTTATGCATGTTTATCGATTTGATGTTTAATCAAGTGAAGCTACTCATCATTGAGGTGAGCGCGTAATTGTTGTTGAATAAAGTTTCGATAGTCGGATTTAATCTTACCGTAACATTCACAGGCGATCGCTTCAAGCTGCGGGCGATCGCAGATAGTAATTTTGCCCCTACTGTAACGAATTATCTGCCGCGACTGTAAAGAAAGGGCGGTTTCGGTAATGCTGGCGCGGCGTACTCCCAACAGCAGAGAAATTAGTTTTTGGGTTAGAGGTAATTTTTCTTGAGCAATGCAGTCATGCATCAGTAGTAAAAATCTCGCTAATCTTTGTTCGACATTGTGGAGTGAATTACAGGCAGATATGTGGGAGATCTGGGCAATATAAGCCTGACTATAAAGTAACAGCAGTAGTTGCAGTTGGCTATCTCGCTGAAACTGCTGTCGAACTACTTGGGTTGGTAGCTTAATCGCTTTCCCCGATACCTGCACTATAGAATTGGTGGCAACGAAGGTATTACCTAAAATAGCGGTAAGACCAACTAAACCTTCATTCCCAATCAGGGCTACTTCAGCCGTCGAGCCATCTGCCATTTTAATGACGGAAGAGAATATGGCAGTGAGGGGAAAATAAACCTCCGAAATAATTTGATAGGCTGGATGAACGACCTCCCCAGAAATCAAGTCTACCTCCTCGATAAAGACAGATAGCTGTTGGTAGGAAGCAAGAGGAAGAGCTGATAATAGTTGATTTCCAGATGCATCAGAATCGGACATTAGATTTGTGATTCACCTATCCTTAGTACATAGTTTTGGGCTGACAAGATAAATAAACAGAAACAATATTAGAAAAAATATTTAAAAATATTACTGCTGAAAACAAAATAACCCTGACAATGATACAGAAAGATTATATTTTCCAAAACAAATCGTTTTTAATAATACAAACAAGATTACTTTAGAGAATGTATGGTTATTTCCTTTCAAAAAGTAAATTACTTAATATAGTTTTAATTATCTTTGGTTGAAGCTAAAGTGGAGTGTTACTAATAAAGAAGGTAATAAAGTAGCAAGGTAGTGTCGATAATTAAGCAGCAAACTGAAAGTAACTTATGGCGCGATAGCTGGGGCAAGTTTAAGCGCGATCGCCCTGCGGTATTGGGTTTGATTATTATCACTATCATTATTTTGGCAATCGTGTTTGCCCCTTGGTTTTATCAAGTACCAACCAATAAAATAGATTTTTTAGCTGCTGCGTCACCTCCTAGTTGGGAACATCCCTTTGGTACGGATGCTCTAGGTCAGGATCAGCTAGCACGTATTTTGCAGGGAGGAAGAGTCTCTTTAACCGTTGGCATGGCTTCGATGGCAGTGGCGATCCTGTTGGGAACATTAGTCGGAGCGATCGCCGGTTTTTATGGCGGCATCGTAGACGGAATCTTGATGCGAATCACCGACATGTTTTTAGCATTACCTCAGCTACCATTGCTGCTGCTGATTGTCTATCTATTTCGTGAGTCGATGAAGCAGCTAGCGGGGGCAGAATTAGGAGTGTTTATGCTGATTGTGCTACTCATTGGTGGTTTAAACTGGATGTCCGTGGCAAGATTAGTGCGGGCTAATTTTTTAAAGCTAAGGGAAAGGGAATTTGTAAGCGCAGCTAGGGCAATTGGGGCAAAACCAGCGAGACTAATTTGGATTCACCTGTTGCCGAACGTCCTCAGCGTGGTCATTGTGGCGGCAACTCTAGCCGTAGGCAATGGAATTCTCACCGAGTCTACCCTGAGCTTTTTAGGTCTGGGTTTTCCTCCCGATGTGCCTACTTGGGGACGAATGCTGTTTGATGCCAAAGACTATCTAGAATCTGCGCCCTACATGGCGATTTTCCCTGGTCTGGCAATTTTTTTGACTGTCTTGAGTATCAACTATATTGGTGATGGCTTGAGGGATGCGTTTGACCCGAAAAGTTAAATCAAACGCAAAAGCAAACTAGAGCCAGCTTAAGCCGCAAGCCGATCCCGAAAACAAAGGCTAAAATGGCGGAATCTTTGTTTTATTTTAAAGTTTATGAAACTGCAACTATTGGCTATAATTGCTACTTTTACGACTATTGTGCCAGTTCAGGCAGAAAGTTTGAGCGATCTCAATCAACTTTTAGCTACCAAAAAATGCTCTGAATGTGATTTAAGCGATGCTGGTTTAGTACAGGCAAACTTAGTTGGTTCGGATCTCGCGGGGGCTAATTTAACTGGGGCAAATTTGAGCCAGGCAAACTTAAAAGGAGCTAATTTAACAGGAGCAAACCTAGTTGGAGCTTCCCTCCACGGTGCTAATTTAACTGGGGCAAACTTAGAAGGGGCAAGGCTTATGGGTACAGACCTGAGAAATGCCTATCTCAGTCATGCCAATTTAACAGGAGTAGATCTTGATTCAGTTCATTTAGATGGAGTCAAAGGTTTAGCGGCAACCGCCGCCACCGCCGAGCAGTTTCATCGCTGGGGTGTACGAGAAGCAGAGAATGGGAATTATAACAATGCGATCGCCAACTACAAAAAAGCGATCGCCCTAGATCCAGAATTAGCCCCAGCATACTTAGGCTTGGCGATTATTCAATACAATTTTGACTATCGTGCCGCAGCAGATCAAAACACACAAATCGCGGTAGACCTCTTTACAGAACAGGAACATGAGTTAGGTGTGCAAACCGCAACTAACTTTCAGCAGAAAATGGCGATGATCCAAGAAGCAGAAGAGAATATGGCAGCTCAGGAAGGAGGACACGGACAAATCGGCAAGTTTATGGGTAGTGTCGGGTCTTTGCTCCTGCAATTTTTACTTTAAATTGGCAATTTTAGTGATTATCAACAGAAACTAAGCTTAATCTGACCCTTTTCTTGTTTTCACTAGAGGGGGGTTTTTCAATGTACGTCAGTCCATTATTAATTGTTCATTATTGATTGAGCAGGCTCAATGTATATTTATGCTTAACTTATTTATTTCTGAGAGAATATATTTGTATTCTGGTAATTAGTAAAGCCCCAACTAAGGATGAACAGTGAAGGGAAAAATTTTAGGCTCTCGTTATCAGGTTCTAGAATATATAGCTGAAGGTGGTTTTGGTCAGACATATCTGGCGGCAGATACGCAACTTCCTGATCGAGATCTCTGTGTGCTGAAGCAACTTTCCCCTGGCTTTAATACCCCAAAATTATTGGAGATCGCCCGCCGTTTATTTAAAACCGAAGCGGCAACTTTACACAGTTTAGGTCATCATCCCCAAATTCCTGAGCTTTTAGCTTATTTTGAGGAAGCTGAAAAGTTTTACTTGGTGCAGCAATATATTAGAGGGAAAACGATTGATACTGAACTAAGTTCAACGCAGGTTTGGTCTGCATCTAAAGTTGTGGAGTTTTTGCGCGACTGTCTCCATGTTCTGCAATATATCCATGAACAGGGGGTAATTCATCGCGATATTAAGCCAGCCAACTTAATTCGTCGTCATAGTGATAGCAAAATTGTTCTGGTTGATTTTGGCACAGTAAAAAACATACTTCAGGAGCAAACTAGCTTATCTCAGCTAACCGTTGCGGTCGGTACACAGGGCTATATGCCGATCGAGCAAGCAAGGGGAAAACCTAGCTCTACCAGCGATCTGTACGCTTTAGGGATTATTGGTATTCAAGCGCTGACAGGAATTGAGCCGTTAAACCTAGAAGAAGACCGCCATGGCGAAATTATTTGGTCTCATCTAGCTGATACTAATCATCGGCTCAAAGATATCTTGACCAAAATGACCAGATGTCACTACCTCGATCGCTATCAATCAGCCCGTACTGTCTTAGAAGCTATAGATAGCTGTACCGATACTGTAATTACTTTCCCTCCGCAGGCGATCGCTGTAACTCCTGTAAGAGAATTGGATCATAGCCCCGCACCGAAGAATGAACCCATAAATGAGGTAAGGAATGAACCAATCTCAGATCCTAATGCTTTACCTGGAGTTCGTTCTGTCTCTCTCTCGACACTGGCGACTCAACAATCTAGGGCTAAATTGACTTTAAGAAAATTAGGGAAAATAGCGATCGCTATCATGATCATCTTGAGTAGTCTATATTTGGTGTCCGCATCAGTTTTAAAGCCGAATAATCCCTATCTAAAAAACATCAGAAAATCTTTGAGCCGATAGCTGATAAGTAGCTAGACATGATTAATATAATATTAGTGAGTAAATATTAAAAGCTACTGCAAAGGATTCTGAATTAAAAGTTTTCTCAGTCCATCGCCTATCAAAGATTTAGAAGGTGCTTTAGGTCAATACGTTCTCTATCAAAGTATTCTTCAGTCTACAGACGCAGAAAGAATCTTGTATCTTGCGGTTCGGGAAGAAGTGTATAACGATCTATTTGCCGAACCAATAGGTCAATTATTATTAAATAATCAGCGACTTAAACTAATTACTTTTAATCCAGATACG
>JBCCNG010000170.1:0-8083 GCA_039025955.1 Cyanobacteria bacterium P01_C01_bin.72
TGGTGGCGCTGGTGCAGATCAATTCTGGATTGCGACTGCCGAGATCCCTGATGCAGCTAATATCATTACTGACTTTACTTCTGGTGAAGATGTTCTTGGTATTGCTGGCTTGGGTATTGGCTTCGACGATGTAAGTATTACTGATCTAGAGGGCGATGCTTTAATTGCTGCTTCTGGCTCTGAATTAGCGATTCTAAGCGGTGTAGATGCCACTAGCCTGACTGATAGTGACTTTGCTTTTGCTTAATTGATTTTACACAGAGCGATCGCATTTGATTAGGTGCGATCGCTTTTATCTCTAAAATTTATTTCAGTCATGAAAATCAACTCGACTCAAGCAACTTGTTTTGGGGACTTCCATCGTTCTCGACCATAAGAAAACTGAGAACGATTACCCAAAGCCTGACCCCGATCTTTGAGATACATACCAAATCTCAGTTGGTCGTTTTGCCAAGCGTTTAAAGCCTTGGTTACATCGTGATTATTCGCCACTAAAGCATCAGTAAGAGTTAGGGCATTCACCGCTCCTTTAGAAACTCCTGAAGCAGTATGAGGACGAGGAATAAAAGCAGCATCACCAACTAAAGCTATGGGATCAAATGCCATCTGTGGCACAGACAAGTCTAAGACAGATTGAATAAACGGCTCTTTAGTTGCAGCGATTAATTTCTGCATCGGTGGGGCGAGAACTTGGGCTGCATAGTTTCGCATCTGTTGTTCTACTTCTGGCGCAATCGCGCCTGGAGGTAAAGAATAGGTATGTTGTTTATCGTTCTTATCTATTAACAGGTTCGGTAATTCTGTCGCTTCGTCATAGTTGACGTACCACACCCAGTTAAAGCGACGTTCGCCAGGCTGTAAAGATTCATTCTCCCCTGGAATTACGTATTGCAAAATGTGGGAGTTGGGAATTTGTTGAAAGACAAAGCGTTCGGTTAGAAGTTCGGCTGTCTCTGGGTCTAATTCTGTTTCGTCAACCAATCCCCGATAGGCTACATAGCCTGAATAATTGGGTTTAGAGTCTGGGAGCAGTTTTTGTCGTACTATCGAATCCGCACCATCAGCACCAATTAATAAATCTCCCGTCTCTGTGGTGTCATCGGCAAAGATAGCTGTAACTCTTGACCCATCTTGCCGAACATCGATTAGCTGTTTACTTTGGTGGTAGTGTTCAGCAGGGAAATGGCGAATCAACGCACCATAAATTAAGTTCCAAGATGTTTGTGTTTGGCGCGTCAGCATTCTGTCGGCAATGCTGCCATCTGGTTCGAGAAAAAATCGCTCGTAAGCTGTTACTCCAAAAGGTAACTCGTAGTCTACCCCCGCACGCTCGAATGCCTGGAGTATTTCGGGCTGGAGTACTATTCCTCCACCACGACTGGCTAAGGAACTGGGCGATCGCTCGTAGATATCCACCGACCAACCGATAGATTCTAATAGTACTCCTGTGAACAATCCACCTAACGATCCGCCAATGATAATGGCACGTTTGTCTATGGAAGTCATAATTAAACCTCTGCTAATTTAATAGCTCTTTTTAATGCAGCTAAAAACTCTTTGGTATACTGCGCTCCTGATATAGTCTCATTACCGATTTTGATATTGGGAACACCTGCAACGCCAAGTGAGATCGCCTGGCGTTCTAATTCTTTAACCTCAGCTACCCCCGCTTCTGAGAGCAGAAATTCTTGTGCTGTTGTCGCATCTATACCAATCTCATCTGCTAGACTTGCCAAGGTTTCCACTTCGGAAATATTTTGTCCTTCGGTAAAATAAGCATTAAAGATACGTTCTGCTATCTGAGTTCCCTTACCATGTTGGGAAGCATACCAGGTTAGACGGTGCGCTTTGAGAGTGTTTGGAGTAAACTCCATCAGATCGTAACGAAAGTCTATACCATCATTTTTTGTAGCCTCAATAGTGTGACGATCTAGCTGCTGAGAATATTCCCAACTACCAAACTTAGTAGAGCGATAAACCTGACGATTCATCCCCCCTTCGGGCATGGTTGGATTTAATTCATAGGGATGCCAGATTTTTTCGATCTCAATATCGCTGCCTAGTCGAGCGATCGCCTTGTTTAATCTGGTTTCGGCTACAAAACACCAGGGACAAATAAAATCTGAGGTAATTTCGATTCTTAAAGTCATCTTTGCCTCCTCAACTGACTACTCTTTTAGATTAATTCGATTCACATAAAATGTTAATAAGACTTTTTAGTCAAACACTTTTGCGTTTTATGCAAAAATTAGACTAAGGAGTAAAACCAGCGAAAGTTTCACTCCATCAAGCATGCTTTCTTTCAGCTATCCATCTTTTTCTACGCTGGAGTTTAGATAGAAAGGGTTTATGTCTTTTTCCTAAAGCCAGTGAGCATATTGAATTGGCAGACTAATTTTGTCTGTATGTCCTAGTATTTTGGCTGCCTGTTGAACCCAATAAGGATTTGCCAACAACTCGCGCCCCAGAAAAACCAAATCGAGATTTCCGCTAGTTATTTGTTCATTAATAAATTCGGGCTTTGTCCCGTTAGCAGGATCGGAAAGCGCACTAGCGGCAACTAGTAAGTCGGTCGATTGTTTGATGGTGTTGGCATCTTGAACCAAAAATGCGGGTGCGAAGGGAACATTTGCCCCCATAGCGTTTGCGCCAAATGCCATATTGTCAATTAAATCTACCCCTTCAAACTTAAGTTTACGAGAAAGCTCGATCGCCTCTGAGAGCGTCCATCCGCCTTCGATATAATCTTGAGCTGATAGCCTGACGCTTAGGGGTAAATTCTCAGACCATTCTTGACGTACTAATCGCACAACTTCTAACAAAAGACGAATTCGATTGGTAAAACTTCCTCCATACTCATCTGTGCGCTGATTGGTAATTGATGAATAAAATTCTTGGAAGATATAGCCATGTGAAGCGTGAAGCATCAAGAATTTAAAACCTGCTTCATAAGCACGTCGTGCTCCCTGTCGAAACGCCTCTTTAATCGAGTCAATTTGCTCTAAAGTCAATTCTTTAGGAGTTCTGGGGCGATCGCCACCAAAAGGTATTGCGCTGGGTGCGACGATCTCCCAACCGCCTTCATCGGGATTAAGATGTCTACCTTCTGAACCTGGCTTACCTCCCTTCCAAGGAAGAGATGAGCTTGCTTTGCGTCCTGCATGACCCAGTTGAATACCAGGTACAGAACTGTTGGCAGTAATAAAATTAGCGATGCGACGAAGGGGTTCGATATGAGCATCCGACCAAATACCAAGGTCGCCAGAGCTAATTCTTCCGTCGGGGGTAACTGCGGTATCTTCCATGACTATTAATCCCGCACCACCAACTGCCCTCGCTCCCAGATGAACCAAATGCCAGTCATTTGCCATGCCATCCTCTGCGCTGTACTGGCACATGGGTGAGACACCAATTCGGTTATTTAGGGTAACATCTCTAATCTGTAATGGTTCAAATAGATGAGTCATTGCTTACTATCTCCAAAGGTAATGATCGAACAGTAAAAGTAAAGATGTATTTTTTAGGCAGCATCTAGACTGGGATAGTCGATATATCCTTCTTCACCACTAGTATAAAAAGTGCTGCGATCGTATTTGTTAAGCTCGGCATCTATAGCAAAGCGTTGAGGTAAATCGGGGTTGGCGACATATAAACGACCATAAGCGATAAAGTCAGTCTCGTTGTTGGCGATCGCTTCTTCTCCTGTTTCTCGTGTATAGCCCCCCGCACTAATAATTTTGCCACTAAAGATAGGACGGAAGAATTTAGCACCCAAGCCAGTACCATCATCTTCAATGGTTACGTTTCCTTTGATTCGTGGTTCGACAATGTGCAGATAGGCTATGCCCATGCGGTCTAGTTCTCCTACAACGTAGGTAAAAGTACCAGGAATATCAGAACCGTGCATATCGTTAAAAGTACTGCTGGGTGCTAAACGTACCCCAACTCGCTCTTTTCCATAAACATCAATCATTGCTCGAACTACTTCCAACATAAAGCGCGCTCTATTTTTAAGCGAGCCGCCATATTCATCGGTGCGGTGATTAGAATTATCTCTAAGAAACTGTTCGGGCAAGTAACCGTTGGCTGCATGAAGTTCGACTCCATCAAAGCCAGCTTCTTTAGCATTTTGCGCTCCCTGACGAAATTGTTCGATAATTTGAGGTATTTCTTCTAGGGTTAATTCTCTAGGGATAACATGAGGAAACTGTCCGTTAGGCAAATCTGCCAGATAGTCTGCTGCGATAGCACTAGGGGCAACAGGAAGTTCTCCGTCTAACAAATCGGGATGCGCGACTCTTCCTGCGTGCCATAGCTGCATAAATATTTTGCCGCCTCGATCGTGTATGGCTTGAGTAATTGGTTTCCAACCTTCTACTTGTTCTTGAGTGTAAATTCCAGGGGTATTGGCATAACCTAAACCATTACTGGCTACTTGGGATGCTTCACTAATAATCAATCCTGCACTAGCTCTTTGAGCGTAGTAGGTCGTATTCATCGGTTGAGGAACAAAACCAAAACCAGCACGACAGCGCGTTAAAGGAGCCATGATTGCACGATTGTTTAGTTCGAGGTCGCCAACAGTAGCAGGAGAAAGTAATTCAAGCATTTTAGTTGTAGTAGTCATAATTTGCACCTATGTTATGTTTGTTTAAATAATTGAAAAAGAAATCTAATTAAGCTTTGGAATGGCGTTTATGAGGATACCAAAGATGAATCGCTGCGATCGCTCCAGGTATCAGTCCAGCCAGGCAAACTCCCGTCCATTGGACATAACTCCAGCCATACGCCCCGATAATTGAACCGAGGGATGCACCTGTAAAGGTTGCCACCATAAATACGGTATTAAGACGACTGCGAGCATCTCGATCAAGACGATAAATTTTGACCTGATTGGCAATTAGTCCCCCCTGGCTGCCCAAGTTGAGTAAAATGCTGCCCAAAATCAAGCCCCATAGTTGCGTTCCTAACTGCCAGAAAATCAGATAAGAAGCGATAGTTAAGGTAACAGCAATACCAACCATCGATCGTAGTGTCTTAGCGTTACCTTTGTCTGCTAGTTTGCCCAATAGAGGAGCAGCGATAATCCCCGCTATACCAACCAATCCGAACATTCCAATAGCGTTACTGCCATAGTTATAGGGAGGGCGAGATAGTAGAAAAGCCAGGGTTGACCAAAAGACGCTAAAGGAGGCAAAGAGCATAGCTTGAATCAAACTGGCAGACCGCAAGGCGGGATAGGATTTAATTAGGATTAGAAGCGATCGCATTAGTTGTCTATAGCTCAACTTCGATTTGGGCTGACTTGAAGGAAGTAATTTCGTTGAAGCTACCGCCAGCAGAAGCATCAATGCTCCCGCTACCCAATAAATACTCCGCCAACCAAATTGCTCTGCCAACCAACCTCCAAGGGGTCTGGCAAATAGCGTCCCCACAAATAAGGCACTCATTAGATTGCCGATAATTCTCCCCTGAATCTTTTCGCTAACCAAATCTGTAGCAAAGGGCAAAATAATTTGAGCCATTATCGTAGCTGCTCCAATTAGATAACTGGTAAGAATCAACCAAAGTAGGTTAGGTGATAATGCAGCCAGGAATAAAGCGATCGCAGTTAGAGTTAGCATGATAACTATTAGCCTGCGTCTTTCCACGCGATCGCCTAACGGTACAAACAGCAGCAGTCCAGAAGCATAACCCATTTGCGTAAGGGTAGGAATCCAGCCTACTTCTGAGGCATCTGCATCGAAGCTTTGAGCGATTTGGGCGAGGATGGGTTGATTGTAATAAAGATTGGCTACTGCTAAACTACAGATAACCGACATTAACCAGAGCGTTTTAGGTTTCATTTTTACTGGGTAATTAAGCTGAGATACCGAAGGCGGTTAGATTTCTTTTCTTTTTTTCGGGAACAATCTCACTTTAACTCCATTCACAATAAATGTTAATATAGCTATCAAGCTAAATACTTTTGCGTAAAACGCAAAGATAAATTATGGATCGACTAGCTGCCATGCAAGCCTTTGTAAGAGTCGTGGAAACAGGAAGTTTTAGCGAAGCATCTCGCCAACTGAATCTTGCTGTTTCCTCTGTTACCCGTCAGGTAAATTCTTTAGAAAAGCTGCTGCACACACAACTAACCAATCGTTCCACTCGAAGCATTACCCTTACCCCTCAAGGACGCAAATACTATGACAAAATAGTGCCAATTCTTCAGGATATAGAGGCGGCAGATCTTTCTGTTGCTGAACAGGATGAAGTGCCGCGAGGTTTGTTACGAGTAAGTCTGCCTGTAGCTTTTGGACGACTTTATGTTGCCCCTCTGCTCAAAGATTTTTTTCAGCAATATCCTGAGATTAAGTTGAATTTAACCTTCAGCGATGCTCTTGCTAATCCAGTAGAAGAAGAACTAGACGTAGTGATTCGCTTTGGTAATTTAGATCGTTCTGGTGCTAGCTGGCTGGTGAAAAAAATTGCCTCCTATACTCGCAAAGTATGCGGTAGCAAAGCATATTTGAGCCAGTATGGTATTCCTGAACATCCTCAAGATCTAGTTCATTATAATTGCTTGTGTTTTAGCTACTCTATTGGCTACGAGATCTGGCGTTTTCAAAGAGACAAAGAAGTCTGTGAAGTTAAAGTTAACGGTTCATTAGTGGCAAATAATTCAGAAGTTTTACAACAGGCTTGTCTAGATGGCGTAGGCTTGATACTGATGCCTACCTGGTTAATTGGCGAAGATATTAGTGAAGACAGACTACAGACTGTACTCGATGATTTTCAATTCCATCCCCATGTAGATATGGATACAGGCATCTACGCCCTTTATTTACCAAATCGCCGTCATTCATTACGAGTTAAGACCTTTGTTGATTTTCTGATTCAACATCTTGGTAATCTGCCTATATGAGACTTGTTGGGAAATAGCTAATATATAAGCATTAAAACAATGATTAGGGCGGTATGGTAATGCTGAACATTAACAGAATACTTCAGCAAGACAGGCTATTAAGAGCAACCACAGGACTTAACCACAAAGCATTTGAGGAATTGTTGGTAAAGTTTGAATTGGTTTATCTATCCACCAGACAAGAACGAGAACAAGCCAGAAAAAGAAAAATAGGAGCAGGACGTAAAGCTCAATTAAAGACAATGAAAGAGAAATTATTCTACATTCTCTTTTATTTAAAGTGCTATCCCACTTACGACCTAGCTTCAGTCTTGTTCGATTTTGACCGCGCCCAAGCATATCGATGGGTACATCGATTACAACCTATCTTAGAAAAGACATTGGGGGAGAAAAAAGTGCTTCCATGACGAAAACTTAATAACATTGATGAATTTATCGAACATTTTCCTGAGGTCAAAAAAGTTATTGTCGATGGTACAGAAAGACCAATTTGTCGACCGAAAGACAAAGATAAACAAAAGGAAAATTACTCAGGAAAAAAGAAACGACACACGAGTAAAAATCTTGCAGCAGTAGCAAAAGACAAAAGGATTTTAGTCTTAACTCCAAGTGCCAAAGGTAAAACTCATGACCAAAAAATACATGACCATGAGGACGTTATAGGAGGAATACCAGATGAAATTCCTGTTTTGGGAGATTTAGGGTTTCAAGGAGTTCAAAAACAATACGTGAATATACACCTGCCACATAAGAAACCAAAAAAAGGGAAATTGACAAAGTTACAAAAACAAGAAAACAAACAATTATCTCAAGAACGAGTCCTATGTGAAAATGCCTTTGCTGGAGTCAAAAGATATCGTGCCGCTTCGGATATCTATCGAAATCGTGTTGCTAGATTCGACGACAAGCTAATGTTGACCTCTTGTGGGTTATGGAATTTTTATTTGGAAGCAGCATAGAAAACACCTCCTCCTATCAAAACTTAGAACTGAAAACTCTCAAGCTTCAAGTTCAAAATTTATTTCGCAACAAGTCTATGGAATAAGATATAGTTTGGTTCTACTCCAGTACACTAACAAGTTTTACCCGAA
Source organism: Cyanobacteria bacterium P01_C01_bin.72 (assembly GCA_039025955.1). Lineage (GTDB taxonomy): Bacteria > Cyanobacteriota > Cyanobacteriia > Cyanobacteriales > Xenococcaceae > Waterburya. The sequence continues at coordinate 7,999 of JBCCNG010000170.1, forward strand.
CTTGGTATTTTTCACGGCGATTATGAATTGAATGTAGAATTAATTTCAGGCATCAGCGAACCAGGAGAAGCAGCAGTGGATGAAA
>JBCCNG010000171.1:0-8028 GCA_039025955.1 Cyanobacteria bacterium P01_C01_bin.72
CCGCTAGCTAAAGACCAACTAAGAATCCAGATCGCTTCTTCAACTTGAGAAAGAGACCATAGTAAAGGTCGATCATCTAAAACAGCACTGATAATTTGACTAGTCATATGTGCCTGAATTTCCACTCCTGCTAGGGAATCATCACAGGATGTGCGCCAGTAATTATCATTAAAGCTAGAGGCTTTGACCCCAATAATGACAATACGGTCTTTGACTAGATTAAGCTGGAAGCTATCGGCAAGAAATTCCTGGAGAGAAAATGCCTGAGCAATTTGTTCGGACTTGCGACAGTTGAGTAAGATTTGGTGTCCGCTACGATCAATTTTTTGATATCCTCCCGATTTCATCGCTAGAGGCTTAAATGCGGTATTTCCTATCTGTAAATAGTTATTCAGAACTTTAGTTTCAATCCCTAAATCTTCCAGATAATGAGCTGCTAAATGCCAATTGAGAGAATAGGAATTATTACAGGGTTTGGGGTCACTAACAGCAAGGATTTGACGGCGTAAAACTTGGTCGGCATCGGGTTCAGCATTATTAAACCCATGATTAGGAACAACTTGAGGCGAAGCAGGAACACCAGGATCACCAAACTGACAGATCATTTGAAAGCGATCGCTCTGCTGTACCTGAGCGATGATTGGCTGATATTGAGCTGCTAAAGGAGCTTCTCTAAAAATATCTAAACCAATTACTCTAGCTGATGATTGCTCCAGTTTGGCTAATAGCAGAGCCAAGGAGCGATCTGAGATGGATGCGCCGCCTCGTTCGATCGCAGGTTGGGACTGCACATCCTCTTCCGTAATATTAATAATTGCCAGGCGTTCGTCTGGCATTTCTTGGGGTCGCAGACGCATCAACATGTCTAATGACTTTAACTCTAGAGGTTGTAACCAACCCCCCGAACGTATTCCTATCATTGAACCTGCGATCGCTAAACTGAGCAAAATTACTTTCCTTAAAGGAATTAAATTAAAGTTACCAGGATTTAACTCGCGTAATTGCTGTTCGACCCAAGAGCGATCAAAAACTGAACTGTAGATGCGGTTTTTAACAATTAGGTAGCCCTGCTTACAAGCAACTAAACCTGACAGTCTTAATTCCAAATGTTCCCTAGAATCCTTGAGGGGAATTTTTCCCCGCAGTAAAGTCCTACGGTAAATCTTGATTAATTTTTGATTATGATGATTCCTCGCAGCAGTAAGACTCCGATACTTAAAACGGCAGATGCGATCGCGAATAGTCCGTAAATGCTCAGGATCGTCCTGAGATTGCCAGTTATGGAGAATCTGCTCCTTAACCAGCAGATCTAGAGCTTGAGAATCCCTAACCTGGGGATTTTGCTCGATGAGTCGGCAGAGTTTTTGAGTTAAAAAAGGCTGTCCCCCAGTCCATGACAGTACTTGAGCTAACATCTCTTCTGGCTGCTCCAGGCGCTCGCTAAATCCTTGAGCTAGATGTAAGCTCTCAGATAATTGAAACCCATTGAGTTCAATTGACCTGCCAATATTAAAAGGGGTGGCACTTTCTTCTTGAATTAAATCTGCGGGGGTTGCCACTCCCATCAAAACAAATGTAAGACGACGATATTCTAGCTTAGTTGCCCGTTTATTGTAAAAGTTATGAATTAGAGCAAAAAAATCATCCGTGGGAAAATCCAGGCTGAGAATACTATCAATCTCGTCCACAAAAATCACAATATCCTGTCTAATTTGATTCAACAGGACTGTATCAATAAATTCTCCTAAACGCTGACAGGGAGAGAGACCCTCGCGTTCTCGCCACCAGCTACGGCGATTGATCCTTAGCTCGAAACCATCAATAAGCTCTTGGACAATGCCTCCATACCACTGAAATGCAGTAATATTCTGGCTACCAATACCCGTAAGCTCAATCTCGGAACAAGCAATCCCCTGCTCTTGCAGCTTATTCATCGTACGCACCCGCAAGCTAGATTTTCCCATTTGTCGGGCGTTAAAAATATAGCAATACTCCCTAGCGAGGAGAGTATCTAACAGCTCTCGATCTGCCTGCCGAACCACGTATGTTGAAGCATTAGCAGGAAGACTTCCTCCTACCTGATATTTCGAGAATCTCTGGTGATCCTGATTCATCTATAAAGTTTAGCCTAGTCAATGTATTTTAGTGGTAACATTTCTATGCATATTAATCCTCTTAAGCGAGATTCATTCACCGTTCAATGCCTAGATCTGATGCTGAGTTTAATTTAGAACAAGTAATTGCTGTAGCCAATAAATTAGTTATTCAAGCAGCAGAGCGAAACTTAACCGACGTTGAAATTACTATTTTAACTGGAGCCTGGAAGAGGGAGGAGTATGATGCGATCGCTGCCCAAAATAATTATTCAACTAGCTATCTCAGTCAGGATGTGGCGCCAAAACTATGGAAGCTTTTATCTGAAACTCTCGAAGAAAAAGTCAAAAAAAGTAATTTTAAAGAAGTTTTAAGGCGTTATTGGCAAGCAACCACCGCACAGGAGCTAGTTACAGCTAAATTTGAGGATGAGGGATTAGATCCCCCACCCAATACTCAGGAAATAGATTTAAATTCAATTGCGAGTCTTTATGTTGAAAGATTTGCAATTGAATCAATTTGTTGTCAAACTTTGTCACAACCAGGAGCCTTATTAAGATTAAAGGGTGCTCGATTGTTAGGCAAAACATTCTTAATGGAAAGGGTGTTAGGTAACATGAGCCAGCAAGGCTACGCTATAGTTAATTTAAGCTTAAAATTAGCCGATCAAAAAACTCACTTCACCAACCTTAATCGTTTTTTACGTTGGTTTTGTAGCAATATTACCAAGGAATTAGAGTTACCAAATAAGGTTAAGGAATATTGGGATGAAGAGGACTTAGGTTCTAAGGTAAGCTGTACTTCATATTTTCAAGATTATATTTTAGATACTCTCCAACAGCCAATAATATTATGTCTAGATGATATTGATCTGCTGTTTCCCTATCCCGAAATTTATGAAGATTTTTTTGCTTTGTTGCGCTCCTGGTATGAAAAAGCCAGAACCCGTCCTAGATGGCAAAATCTTCGCTTAACTCTGGTTCATGCTACGGATGTTTATATCCGTCTCAATATTTATCAATCTCCCTTCAACATTGGATTACTTCAAGAATTACCAGAATTTACCATATCAGAAGTAAGAGAATTAGCCCTCAAGCATCAAATCGAACTCAAGGAACCTGAGCTTGATTCTCTAATAGATAAAGTTGGAGGGCATCCCTTTTTATTACAAAAAATTTTCGATTTCCTCAAAAGCGATCGCACTTTAAATTTAAGAGATATCTTAACCGAGGCTGCTACGGAATCGGGAATTTTCAGCCATCATCTACGGAATATTTGGCTAGATTTGCAGCAGCATCCTAAATTAGCCTTGGCTTTTAGTCAATTATTAGTTTCCGAAGAGCCAATTTCACTAGATCCAATTCAGGCATATCAATTACAAAATATCGGGCTGATTAAACTAACGGGAAACTTGGCTGAGTTACGCTGTAATTTGTATCGTCTTTTTTTTAGCGAACATCTAAAGATTATCTCGTAGAGATGAAACAATAGAAGCTCTTCCCCTGCTCCCCTCAACCCATCATTTCTACCTTGACAGAGTATAGTAGTTCTCATATTAATGAGCTACAAACTCAGGTAAAGGCATGATAGCTGGAGTTTGTAGCTAATGGCTATACGTTGCTAATTAATCGAGCTTTTCTGAGAATAAAATTCAGTACAGATTCTTCCCTAGTAACAATATCGGTACTGCCCTCCATACCTAGTTGCAGATGACAAACATGGCTACCTCGACCAAAAGAGGAGTCTTGAGGAGTAATGGTAACTTCAAAAAAATCGGGAGCTTGCTGATTTCCAGGAGAGTTATTCCCTCCAGCCTGTGGCTGACTAATATCTTGAGCAACCTTACTGACAACACCGTTAAGAGTACCGTAGTCGGGATAGGGACAGGCGGATACTCGCATCTGTACTGGTTGATTAGTCTCTAATTTAGCGATATCTTGAGGTAATACGCTAGCTTTTAGCTCTAAAGGAGCGTTATGAGGAATGATCCTCGCTATTTCTTGCCCAGGCTGTATTGCTTGCCCTGGATTACGGAGATTGAGCACAGCAATGGTGCCAAAAGCAGTAGCAGTCAAATTGGTTCTTTGCAAGTCTATTTCTGTTTGACGAAGCTCTTCTAGATCTTGCTCTAGCTGCTGATTAATTTCAATTCGCTGACGCATTAAGGCTTTTTTTTCTTGATGAAGTCTAGCTATGTTAGCCTGTCCAGATTTTTCAATCTGTTGGATACGCTGTTGTGCCATTTCGATCTCGGCAGTGGAAGGATTGAGGGCGGCTAAGGCGCTTTGTAATTCTGCCTCTGCGGCAGCTATTTGCTGTTGCTGTTGTTGAACTTCTAATTCAGCTTCGGCTAGCTGTTCCTGAGATAGTGCGCCCTGAGATGCTACGTAGCGATATCTGGTTGCTTTATATTGAGCCGCCTCAAAAGTGGCTTTTGCTGTTGCCAATTGCGCTTTTGCCTGTTTTACTTGGCTACTAGCTTCCACATCGCGATCGCTATAGCTACGGCGATTACCATCTAATTCGGCTTTGGCGGCGAGTATTTCTGAGCTGTTACTTTCCCTTTCGGCAACGATCTGAGTTTCTAGGACTTTGATTTGGGAAGCAAGCTGTAAAAATTGTAGTTTTTGTTGAGCGATCGCTTTAGTCAGTTGTTTGGTTCGGGTTTGTAAACGGGAGCTATCGATGGTGGCAATTACATCCCCGCGATTAACTTTTTGACCTTCCTCAACCAGAATTTCTTTAATTTCGCCTTCGGTTGTTGACTGTACTAGGCGTAATTCTCCTGCTGGGCGCACTGTAGCCCGAGCTTTAACGGTAGTTTTGTATTTGAGAATCGAGGTTGCGGGAATAGCTAAGGCAAGTGCTGTGACAATGGACAAACCACCCCAGGTTAACCATTTTTCAATCGAAGGTAAAAATTCTTCGATATTTACTGGGGATACATTTACTGGAGATAGATTGCTAGCAACTTCGGCATTATCGGAGGGTAAGGCAGGAGACTTGGTTTGGGGATTTTTTTCAGAGGATGAACTTTCTGGTTTAATTAATCGACAAGCATCTTCAGGGTTGAGCTGTCGGGGAGGAAATTGTTTCTGGAGCTCAATTTTTTGGGGAGTAGCTTGAGATTCACCCACAACTAGCCGAGCATCTTGGAGTATTTTAGAGCCAAAAAGAGAATAACCCTGATTAACTAAATTGAGCGCGGCGATTAAGTCTGAATCAGGCGCATGTTTCAGGATATAGCCATCGGCTCCTGCATTAATAATTTTGCGGATATATTCTGGCTTTTGGTGGGTACTCAAGACCAAAATTTTTGTTTCGGGAAATCTTTGCGTAATAATTCCCATTAACTTGATGCCGTTCATTTTTGGCATTTCAATATCCATCAAGACAACATCTGGTCGATGGATTTCCATTGCCGCAACTGCTTCGTCTCCGTCATTAACCACCGCTACTAAATCGCAGTTGGGCTGATGGTTTAAGATATCTGCTAATTTGGCTCGTACTAATTTTTGGTCGTCAACAATTAGAATTCTGATTGAACTCGATTGTAAACTTTGCTGAGAGCTTGAAGATGATGAAGGATAAACCATAGCTTTAATAATTAACAATGTGAGAAATGTTAGATGTAGACTTAGAAAGTCATGTAACGCTGTTAGTAGAGTAGATTGGCAGAATTATCAATTCGTTCGAGAAAGTCCAGATGATCTCCAGCGATGTAGCGCAATTCATCAGGAGTTCCTTGAATCTTTAACTCACCTTGATCCAGCATCACAATCCAGTCCGCCCGCTCAATAACTTTGGGGCGATGACTAATCATGATGTTTGTTTTGCCCTGACGATGATAGAGCAGTCTGTCTAATACTTGAGTTTCACTCACGGGGTCTAATGCCCCTGTGGATTCATCTAAAATTAGCACTGGAGGATCGCTGACAATGGCTCTGGCGATCGCCAATCGCTGTTTTTGTCCCCCAGAAATGTTAGCGCCAAACTCACCTAATACGGTGTGATACTGGTCGGGTAGTCGGCTAATAAATTCATCAGCCCCCGCAATCTCACAGGCGATGACAATCTCTTCAAGAGTGACATCGGGATAGCTAAAGCGGAAGTTTTCGACGATGGAACGACTCCAGAAGTGGGGTTCTTGGGGAACTAGTACTACCTGCTGGCGCAGACATTCTAGGGCAATATCTCCCTGATTAAACTTGCCATAGCGAATATTACCTGACTGGGCAAAATATAGACCTGAGATCAACTTAGCCAGGGTGCTTTTACCACAGCCCGATTGTCCGATGAGCGCCGTGGTTTGCCCTCCTGAGATGGTGACGGAAAAGTCTTTGAGTAAGTCTACTCGCCCTGCATGATGAAAATTAAGGCGATCGCATGTAATACTAACTTCTGGGGGAATATCTACCCAGGACTTTTTCTCGTCGTTGAGATTTTCAGGGGTAGTGTCAATTACTTCTGTGAGGCGTTGGATAATTACCTGAGCCACGATAAATTCATCCACTAAGCCGATAATGGAACCTAAAAAGCCGAGAAAATTACCGCTCATGCCGTTATAAGCCAATAGCTGCCCAATACTCATGGTTTGGCTGATTACCATATAGCTTCCCAGCCAGAGCATGCCAATACTAATGAGGGTGGAGAAAAACTTAGTTACAGAACCGCTATACAGTTGCAGCCGCATCATGTCCCAACCGAGATTAGCCAAGCGACCATAGTTAGCCTGGAACTCCTGCCAGGCTTGGTCAGTTGCCTGAGTAGTTTTGAGGATCTCTACCCCACGGAAAGTTTCTACTAAGAAACCTTGATTTTCTGTCCCCAACACGATCTGCTTACGAGTTTTTTGTCGTAAAGCGGGCAAAAACAGCAAACTGATCACCGTCATAATGACAAAAGCCGTGATAGAAGCCAGGGTTAGTTGCCAACTGTAATAGAGCATCAACCCCAGAGAAATCATGGCAATGAAAAACTGACTGGGTAGACCCAGGACAATTTGGGAAACAATGCCATTAATGGTGTTAACATCGGCAATGCGGCTGACTACTTCACCGCTACGTCTGCCCTCAAAGTAGTCTAGGGAGAGGTGCAGTAACTTTCTGCCGTATTCAAAAATAAGCCCTAGCTGTAGCCTCTGGCTAAAGTGACCAATCAGGTGAGACTGTACCCAGCCAATAACAGTGCTGATCAGGCTTAGCAATATGACCCCAATCGCCACGGTGGTTAATAGCTGAGTGTCCCCCCTAACCAAAACATCGTCAGTCAGCAACTGCATCATCAAGGGAGATGCTAAAGATAACAAACCGATGGCAAAGTTAATTAAAATAGCCTGTGCCAGTAGACCGCGATAGGGTTTGACCCTAGCTAAAAAACGCCAAAAACCATTAACCTTATCGTTATCCTGTTCATAAAAACGGACATCATCAGGCATCAGCAACATCATCACCCCATTGCGCCAGCCCTCGATTAACTCTTGACGGCTGATGTAGCGAATCCCCACCCCAGGATCGGCAATCACATACTTACGTTTTTTAGTCCCGTATAAAACGACCCAATGGTAGCCTTTCCAATGAATAATTGCTGGGAGGGGGACTGAATCCAAATTAGCGATAAATTCTTCATTTGCCCTCACCTGACGACAGTTAAATCCTAGATTTTCTGCACCCCTTCTTAATCCGAGTAGAGTAGTACCTCTTGCTCCAGTACCCACCGCTTCCCGCACTCGCCCAATAGCAAAGGTGCGTCCGTAATGTTTGGCAACTGTGGCGATCGCTGCTGCGCCGCAGTCTTCTTCACTATGTTGCAATACGCATTTATATTTCATGATTGTAAACTTTATAAATAACCATTGAAAAGCTTGCTCTAAATACCTTGTTGCCTCAATGAACAAAATACTTAGCTTCAAGAGTTATCCTGGTTGCTTCCCAA
>JBCCNG010000172.1:0-8022 GCA_039025955.1 Cyanobacteria bacterium P01_C01_bin.72
ACTAAGACCCCTTTCTAATAATCCACGATTAATAAATTTAATTATGTTAGATGACTCTATTTGCGATAAATGATTGCTTTGTTCAATTACTTGATAGCCATTATTAGTTAGCTGATAAAAAGTAATCATCTGATTCTGCCAAAACCAAACTTCTGGGATTTTCAAAGCACGATATTTGGTGAGTTCGGCAATTCCACCGCTAGAAAAAACCACTTCCACAGCCAAGTCGGGGAGATCCTTGTCTTTGTCGAAAGCAAAGCTAACATCTGGTTCTTTTCCTGCCACAGGAGCGTTTTTTAAGGTGGTAGATCGAAAGGGGTAATACAAAATGCTATATTGACGACAGTAGGCAATTATTAAATAGTTGATGATCTCCGCAATTCGTTCGTGATTCCTTCCTGGGGACACGATAACTATTTCTCCGTCAAAATAACTAAGCCGATAACCCGAATATTCTTCACCGATTAATTGTTCAAAATCATCCCAAGTCATGCCAGACAAAACCAATATTTGATCTTGTTGAGTGAGGCGATTACGAAACGAAGAGAATTGATTTACTTGAGGAATGTTAATCAACATCATTTAATTGAGTCACTCCAGAATAGCGTACTGAGAAATTACGGGCAATAAATTCTCTCAAAGTCTAGCAGTCTATTCGACTTATAAGAAAGAAGCGGCTCGATCTTGGGCTTGATAATGTAGACGGTCAGCAATTCTAAATATTTCCTGTCCAGTATGAAGATACTGATCGTTGTAGTTCATCGTAAACCACTTCAGCTCTTTGATCCCATCACCGATATGGTTGAGGCAATAATAGAGATTGCTGGCAACTCCCGCAAGCTGGGAAGGATTTGGCTGAGAAGAGATTTTTTGCTGCGCCTGCTGCCAATATTCTTCGCAGGTATCTAAATATGCCTCAAATTCTGACATTAAATCATCATCAAAGGGATCGGCGGAGAGGTTGTCTATTTCGGATTCTAAAGATTCAAGAATTTGCTTGACAAGCCAATGAATGGGGAAATAAATTTCCTTAAGCCACTGCTGGTAGCTAACTTCTGGAGGTGCAGAGGCTCGCTGCTGTTGATATTGTTCTTGAGCAGCGGCGTTTCTAGTTTGTTGGCTGACCCAAAAGTCGCTAGTTTGCCCTAGCTGTTGCTGACGATCATATGTACGTCTGCTTTTAACGTTACCAAGGACTTCATAAGCCGCATTCAGCGCCACAATGCGATCGCAATTTTGGGTGTCAGGTTGGCTATCAGGATGAAACTGTTTCGCTAACCGTCGGTATGACAGCTTGATTTCCTGCTGAGTAGCTTTGGGGTCAACTTGGAGAACTTGATAGTGATTCACGACTAGACATAGATGAAAGATGAGCGGTAATAAAAGTTAAAACAGCAGCGTCAGAAGATTGAAGGCTTTTTAGTTAAAAACGGGCTGATCTAAATTGGCAAATAAAGGTGTACTGAGATAGCGTTCGCCAAAGCTGGGCTGAATCATCACAATTAGCTTATCTTTATTTTCTGGTTTTTGCCCTACCTTAATTGCTGCGGCTAAAGCTGCCCCAGTAGAAATGCCCGACAGTAAGCCTTCTTCACGAGCTAAACGGCGACCAAAGCTGATGGCTTCATCATCAGTAACGGTAACAACTTCGTCAATTAAATCTACTTTCAACACTTCGGGGATAAAGCCTGCGCCAATTCCCTGGATTTTGTGCGAACCTGGCTGACCACCTGAAAGTACAGGGCTACCTAAGGGTTCAACGGCGATCGCCTTTAGTTCGGGCTTGTATCTTTTTAATACCTCTGCCGTACCTGTAATTGTGCCGCCTGTTCCAACTCCCGCGACGATCAAATCTACTTTACCTTCCGTGTCTATCCAGATTTCTTCAGCAGTAGTGCTTTTATGAATTTCAGGATTAGCAGGGTTATTAAACTGCTGGAGTATATATGCGTCTGGTAGATTATCGCTAATTTCCTGCGCCTTTCTGATACAGCCTCCCATTCCTTCACTACCAGGGGTTAATTCTAGCTGTGCGCCATAAGCCTTAAGCATAGATCGTCTTTCTTTGCTCATGGTTTCGGGCATAGTTAAAATCAGCCTGTACCCTTTTGCCGCTGCGGCCATTGCCAAAGCAATTCCTGTGTTACCTGATGTTGGCTCAACCAAAACAGTTTTGCCTGGGGTAATTGCTCCCTCTGCTTCAGCAGCATTGATCATATTTACGCCGATACGGTCTTTAACCGAGGCAGCAGGATTCATTCCTTCTAGCTTGACTACGATCTTGGCAACGCAGTTTTCCGCCTGGGGAATGCGATTTAGCTGTACTAGGGGGGTCTTGCCAACTAGTTCAGTAACGTTTTTTGCAATTTTCATTTTTTAGGACAGGTAAAGGTTCGTACCTTTTATTTTGCTAGTTCATTAGCTACTCAGTCCAGTAATTTTTCATTATTTCATGATTAGAATCATAGTCATCAATTTTGCCTAAACTAACTACTATTTCTAACCGATAACTCAGAGAGGGCAAAAATTAATCAAAACGACTATATTTTCCCAAATATTCCTAAAACTATCCGCCCCCACAAGCAAATAACAGAGTTACTGCTCATAGGGGCGGTCTAGAGGGTCTCTTAGTCGAAACCTAACTGCTGGAAGGAACTCCAACAATGTCTACCTAGCTGTTTCTTATGAAACTAAAGATGTGACTGTTAGAGAACAGCCCCAGCACGCAGCTGGCTATCATCAACTAGGAGACCCATGTTACTACTATGTTCTGTCATGGGCATCACCTCCTGCTTGCCTAAAGGACAATTCTGATACGTTTTTCCTAATACCTTTGTATTTTGGCTTTTGTATCTGTAATCAATATAGCGGAGTTTTATAGTTTCGACAATGTTCAATGAAGCGTAGAGGAATCGAGGGGCTACAGCCCCAGTGTAGATGAAGATAGGAAGCGTGAAGTTGCTGACCATGCCATCCTTCAGTAGTGCTAGAGCTTGATTTATGAACTCCCTTGAGCTGCCACAAAGGATATTCCGCAGGGCTAATTAGCTCAGAGTGATGAAACTCATGTCCCACAGTAGTTTGTTGTGCTTTTACCAGTACAGTATCCTGAAGGGCGATCGCTTGGCGGTAACCCAGAGTCAATTTTGCCTTCATCGTCACGGTACTAGGTATAATTCCCACCATCAACCAGGTCTGCTGCTCTAAGTCGATTAGCTGCTGGCAGAGATACATTAACCCCCCACATTCGGCATAGGTAGGCATTCCCTGGCTGATGATCTGCTTTAGCTGCTGTAATACGGGTTTATTGGCTGCTAGCTGAGATGCAAACACTTCAGGAAAACCACCGCCAAAATATAATCCTTGAACATTATGAGGAATATTGGCATCTTGTAAAGGACTCCAAAAGACAAGTTCTGCCCCTAGTTCTACCAACATATCCAAGTTATCTTGATAGTAGAAATTGAATGCCTGATCTCGCGCAACAGCAATAGCGATCTTGGCTGGCTTGGGTTGCGGTTTCAGCACTAGACCTGGTTTGAGTTTAACTTCTGGCTGTCTAGGAGCAAAGGGTTGGGCAACCAGAGGCAGCAGCTTATTCCAGTCGAAGCAGGTTGTGGCTAAATCTGCTAGTTGAGAGAAGATGCCCTTGATCGCTGATAGTTCCGCTGAGGGTACTAAGCCCAAATGACGGTGGGGAATAGTAACGGCAGCATTACGCCGTAAACCCCCCAAAATAGGTAAATTAATGCTGTTTAAAGCTGTTTCTAGCAGTTCTAAATGGCGATCGCTTGCCACCTGATTCAGAATTATCCCCACAACCTTAACCTGGGGGTCTAAATTAGCATAGCCATAGGCGATCGCTGCCGCCGAAGTAGAAAGACGAGAACAGTCGAGAACCAATAGCACAGGTAAATTGAGAATACGGGCAACATGTGCCGTGCTGCCGTAATCATTGCGTAATTTTGGCTGTTCAGGATGATAAATACCGTCAAATAAACCCATTACCCCTTCAATGACGACATATTCTGCTCCCCTTAGGTGACGCTGATAGCAATCTCGCACGTAATCAGGAGAGGTTAAAACTGGATCTAGGTTACGGCAGGGCAGACCAGTTACAGCAGTATGAAACATGGGATCGATGTAGTCAGGACCTACTTTAAAAGACTGAACCTGCTTACTGCGGGCTGCCAGATAAGCCAGAATTGCCAGGGTGATAGTTGTTTTACCTACTCCAGAGCGATCGCCGGCAATTACTAAACTCACGTTATCTACTTTTAAAAAGAAATATAAACTTTAGGCGCAAACTTCGCCCAGATATATCCAAATTTTCCTTGGGGTTTTGGGAACTATATAAAAAAGTATGATCAAAACCACTTATTTTCCCAATATTTAATTCTTTTTGCTTATTTCCTCGATAAACATTCAGCAATATCATGAGTAATAATTTTCAGAGTCCACTACAGGTTCTTAGAGCAAAATCAAGAACAGGCTGGTCTGGCTGTATCGAAATAGAAGAGCCGCAAGACCCTTCCATTAGCTGGAATGTTTATTTGCTGGAAGGCAAAATTCAATATATAAGTACTAGTTTAGGGCAGCAAGAGCGATTAGATTATCTGTGGCAGCGATTCAAATTAGCTTCAGAATGCCCACAGATCGAGCCGGCAGAAATCTCCGAATATGCCCAATTGTGTCAGGCTTTATCCAGTCAGCAGCAAAATGAGTCAGAGGTTAAGAAACTACTGTTTAGATTTTGTCGTGAGGGCATAACCAATGTTTTGAGCATTGAAAAAGCGCAGATCCAGTTAGTGCCAGCTCGAAGAATTAAGAAGGCAATTATCAGTTTTAGCTTAGAGAAATTACTGGCAAAATTAGAGGAACAGGTCAAGATCAATCGGCGTATTCGTTCTTATATTACTTCTCCTTTTAGCCGTCTGTATCTAGAACAAAAAAATGCTCTCAAATTCTACCAGATTTGGAAACCAAAATACGCTACCCCCGAACTAGAAGTGATCGCCCAAAATCAAAAGCTTTCAGCTTTTGTTAGTTTATTTGTGGCAAAAAATAGTCTCTATCAAATCGCCACGAAAACTAATGTGGACATAATATTTTTAGGCAAGCATCTGCACCAGTCCGTGGTCGAAAAACTGGTCAATCTGTTTCCGTTTAAAGAACTTAGTCCCGAAGAAATTCGTCTTAAACAGCAGCAGCAACAAGAAAATAATTCTCCAGCTTCACCATCTTCCGCGCCCAGAGAACCCCTAGCAACAATTAATCAAGCTACTTCTGCAACTTTAGTAGTTTGTATTGACGATAGTAAGACAGTCCAGAAACAGGTGAGAATGACCCTGGAAGCAGCAGGGTATCGAGTCTTGAGCATTCTTGATCCTACCTTAGCGCTCAAAAAATTATCCCAACATCAACCAGCGGTAATTTTTATGGATATCAACATGCCTAATCTTAATGGTTATGACCTTTGTAGTTTATTGAGAAAGTCTCAGAGATTCAAAACCATACCAATTGTGATGTTGACGGGAAGGGATGGCATGATAGATCGGGTTCGAGCCAAAATAGTTGGCGCAACAGACTATTTAACCAAACCTTGTGATCCCAACCAGTTGATTACCCTAGCTAAGGTGCTAGAAGCATCGGGAACTACTGATGCCCAGAAACTAATGAAAAGTAAATAATTAGGTTGGGTAAAAAACCAAAAGTATTCAGCCAAGAACAAGCTGAAGTTAACCGTATGTTGGTAGTTTTAATCACCGTTTGGGAATTATAAGACCAACCAGATTATTGATTTAAAAATGATTGCAAAAAGTAATTAATTATTATGAAAACTATTCTAATTGTTGAAGATACCCATGCAGAAAGACAGATGAGTTCTGCTTTATTATCCCATGCTGGTTTTGAAGTAGCGGTAGCTGATTGTGCCGAGGCAGCCTGGTCATGGCTGAATGCTAACCCTGCACCTAACCTGATCCTGCTAGATATTGTTATGCCAGGGGAAAGTGGCTTGGATCTGTGTCGCAAAATTAGAGAGCATGAGAATTGGAAAGATATTCCCATTCTGTTTTGTAGTTCTAAAGCGGAAGAGTTTGACCGTTTTTGGGCAATGCGTCAGGGGGGCAATGAGTATATTACCAAACCTTATGTTCCTCAAAATCTGGTAGATAAAGTAACCAAGTTTGCTAACTAAACAGACTAATTAACTGCACTTATTTTTTCTTTCTAGTCATTAAGCTAGGGGGCAGTAGGCATCAAATAGAGTAACCATTTGTTAACCCTGAAACTCTGATGATATCTAACTTGTTACTACATGCGGCAAATATGCGTGGCGGTACTAGATAGCCACAAAATAATTTTATTTTTATAGCTTATTGCTATCTGTTCCAATTAATCCAAGTTAGCTGTTAGGAAGTTAATACTTAAAAAACATTTTTACTAGCGCAATCAATAAATTACGTTACTATAGTTTGATTTTTCTACTTTATGGTTATTAATCAGGAATACTTCACCGTGGAATTAGCATCCGAAATAATTTTGGGGTTGCCGTTAAATGAAATGGCTACAGTAACTCAATTCGAGATGCAAAATATCTGTCCTGTGCCTGGAGTAGCTGACTTTTGGTATGGAGTAGTCAATTTCAAAGGTTCTTTACTCTGGATTTTAGATAGCGATCGCTTTTTTGATTTAAAGCCCCAAGAGCAAAAACTAAGGTCAAAATTAACTGTGATAATTGTTAAAAATCAACTATCGAGCAGCAATAAACAGGTTGCGATCGCTACCCAAAAGTTAACAGGAATTGTGGCAGTAGCACCAGCTAATTTTAAACCCCTCGCCGCTCAACTTTCTCCTCAGCTACGTCAGTGCTGTTCGACGATGGCATACACAGAGACGCAGGATCTCCATATTATTGATTCTGCCGCTTTACTGCAGCAGCTACACCAACAGTCAATGCTGGTATCAACCTAAATTGAATTATATATACTGAACTACTAGGAATTAAGTCTATGTCTGATAACACTGGTGATATTGTAAGTAAAATAGTCGAGGCAAATGCCTTAGAAAACTCAGGGGAGATTGACCAGGCGATCGCTCTGTATCAAGAAATTTTAGACCAGGATCGAGGCGGTAATTATGGTAATGTTGCTCAACAAGCGCTAGACAAGCTACAACAGACTCAAAGCGCCTCAGAAACTCCCTCAACCAGAAAAGAAAAGTATTCACCACAAAAATCATCTTCTTTCTGGTCAAGACTCAGCATTAAAAGCAAAACTAGCGTAGTTCTGATTGGGATTGCCCTAAGTTCTAGTATTGGCATTGGTACGGTAGCCTATATTTTGGCTAACAAAACTATTGCGGCACAGACCGATAAATCCGAACAGGCAAAATCTTACGAAATGACCAAGGAAATTGCCCTGTTTATGCGTGATCGTCTGGCAGATATTGAGGCAATGTCTCACATGGCAATATTGACGGATTTTGACCTGAGAAAAAACACCACCGTGCAGCAAAAACAGCAAGTTTTGGCTCGGTATCTCCAAGCCTATGGCGGCACCTATCACAATATCGCTGTATTTGATGTCAAAGGTAATCTAATTGCTAGTAATTCAGGAGAACCAAAAAACAATCACAAAGATCGCATCTATTTTAAAGAAGCTCTCAAAACGGGTAAACCATATATCAGTCAGCCAATTTATTCTCAGAGTACGGGAGTTTTTGCGGTTTATACTTCTGCTAGAGTTAAGGATACCAAAACGGGAGAAACCGTAGGCGTAATTCGAGCCAGAATCCCGGTAGAGAATATTCAAAATCTTGTTTCGATAGAAAAGTCCCATGACACTTATCTGTTAGATGCTCAGGGAAATGTTTTTTCTACCTCCAATCAAGAACATCAGACTCAGGTAATGGCAGCAGGAAAAGATAAATCAGCAATTCCTGCTTTTTTTGATTTCCAGAGCGAATTAACCCATGAAATTGAGCGACGTTCCCAGAGCCTTAAACCATCGGCTACAGGGC
>JBCCNG010000173.1:0-8021 GCA_039025955.1 Cyanobacteria bacterium P01_C01_bin.72
ATTAAATCTTCGAGCTAATTGACGCTGAGAAATTTTCTCTTTATTGTGTACATCAATAATTTTCTGTCGCAAATCAAGTGAATACGCCTTCATTGTTTACTACAACTTAATTTGGATTAGTGTATCTCACCTATTCGAGAACCGCTATAGTAGATTCATAATTTATTTGATTGTATTTTATAGCTGAGTTCGTACTGATCTAAATGAAGCAGTTCTAATTGTCCGCCAACTTCTTGAATCAAGGAAATTTGCTGAAGATAAAAGCCGCGAAAGACACTCGCAAAAAACAAAGTAGCGATCGCCACAATTAAACCAGCAGCAGTGGAGGTTAAAGCCTCCCCGATTCCTCCAGTAACATTTTCTGCTTGAGATGAGGCGATATCTCCCAGTTGTAAAGCAGATAATGAAGTAATTAAACCTAACACCGTACCTAATAAACCTAGTAGAGGTGCTACTCCAATTACTGTCTCTAAAGAATTATTAAATCGCTTTAATATAGGAATTTCTGCTTGAGCCGCACTTTCTAATGCCAGCTTAAACTTTTGTGGTGTCGAGCGTTCTAGGGATAAGGCGACAGAACAGATTCTAGCTATAGGTAGGTTTAAATGCCGTTGCAACATCTTACTCGCTGCGTCAGGATCATCCCGATAAAGATTGAGCAGTTGTTTGATTACTTGATCCTGCTGACGAGAAGTCTTGAGCCAAAAAAGCGATCGCTCTAAAATGATGGCAAAGGAATAAATTGATAATCCTAACAACGGAAACATTACTATGCCGCCGCTTTGGAATAATTGCAAGATAGTTTCCATTAATCTAAAATTCGTATTTTGCTATATCTAAATCGACATTAATAAACATTAATATTAAAGCTGAAATTAATTTCTAGAGACTCTAAAGGGAAATCTGAGGGCAACGGCGGGAAAGGTGCCGACTTTTGTAATGCCTCTAAGGACTCGCGATCAACATCAGCTAAACCAGAGCTTTTGGCTACCCTGAGTCCAGTAATTTGACCATTTGGCTGAATATTAAAACTGAGAACCGTACGCTGAGAAGATTGGCGAAAAGCAGGATTCCAATTTGGCTTAACTCGACGCTCCAAAGCAGCAAGATATTGGCTCAAGTCAAAACCATTGAGAGCCCTGATCTGTTCTGGGTTTAAGACGCTCTCATATCTTAGAGCTTCAGGACTGAAAAAAGCATCTCCATTACTAGCCAAGGTTTTTTCATAATCTCCCCCTAGCAAATCGCTAGCACTGTTACTAACACCTTCTAAAACAGCAGGTCGCTCTGAGGGAACTGTCTCTGGCTGGGGTATTGGCTGGCTGGCTGGAGGTATGTTTGTGGCAACAGTATCCTCTGGGGTAGCTCTTGGTGCTGGTTTTGACAGTTCGGGTTCGGGAGTGGGTTCTAGTGCTGGAATATTATCCGAGCCTGATAAAAAAGGAGTTTCTGGCGCTATTGGTTCGGCTTTGGGTAGTGGAGTTAATTCGGGTTCAGGAATGGGTTCAGGTTCGGGAATGGGTTCAGGAATAGGTTCAGGTTCGGGAATTGGTGCGGGTTCAGGAATGGGTGCTGGTGCTGGCTTGGGCGCGGGTGCTGGGGTGGGTTTGGGTTCAGGAGTGGGTGCTGGCGGTGGGGCTGTTTGTGGTTCAGTTTCTGGCTGGGAATTTGCTTCAACTTCACTAATTTCATCTTCGTCAATAGTTTCTTCGGACTCTTCCGGTAGAACCGTGAATTCAATTGGTTTAAGCTTGGCTTGTTCTTTACCTACGGGTTGGGAACGCTGATAATTTGCCCATAAGAATAGTCCTAGAGTATGAACCAAAATAGAAACTAAGACTAGTAGTAAAAGCTGCTTTTGGTTGAGGCTACGGCGATTTGTGGCTATCTGCCGACGCTCTTGCTTAGTTGGCTTTAAATGCATCATTAATGACAACTACCCTCCACAACTGAAAATTTCCTCGTCAATCTTACCTGCATCCAAACCCTAACAAATTTGTGCTTTTAAATGAAGATTGTAGTAGTTTATTCTTAATTTCTGGCTAATGGGTCAATTATGATAAAGGAATGAAACGTACTAATAGACGAGAAGAACTGATACAGGTTGGCAGGAAAATTATTGTCCAGCAAGGGTTTAAAGCGACCAGTCTTAACGATATTTTGACTACTGCTGGTGTGCCAAAAGGTTCTTTCTACTATTATTTTTCTAGTAAAGAGGATTTTGGCTTGGCAATTGTCGATGATTTTGCCAGGGAGTATCGCGATCGCTTGCAGGTAATATCGGAAACTTCTTCTCTTTCTCCTCTAGCAAGACTACGGAATTATTTTGAATCAAAAATTGCCGAGATGGATGCCTGTCAATGCGTCGATGGCTGTTTAATTGGTAATCTCGCACAGGAACTATCAGCTCATAATGAACTATTTCGCGATCGCCTTAATCAGATTTTTCAGGAATGGGAACAGTATTTTGTTTGCTGTCTGCAAGCGGCTTGTGAAGCAGGAGAGATTTCTTTGCCAGGAGATCGTCTGACTGAGCTGGCTAAATTTATCCTCTCAAGCTGGGAAGGGGCTATTTTACAAGCCAAGGTCACTAAATCTGTAATTCCGATGCAGACTTTCGTTGCTGTTTTGTTTACTGATATTTTGCCTAAATCCTCCTCTGGTTAGATTTATTATTTTCCTTTGCTTTAGTAGCATTGATTATTAACTAGACGACTGGTCTACTAGCAGTTATCTATTAGCAGTTAGAATTACCCGTAAAATTATGTCTGAGATCAAAAACAAAGTAGTTGTTATCACAGGAGCAAGCAGTGGTTTGGGGGAAGCTACAGCCCTCAGATTAGCCCAGAAGGGGGCGAAGTTGATGCTAGCAGCCAGACGAGAAGAACGTCTGCAAGAATTGGTAGCTGAGATTGAACAAGCTGGCGGTACGGCAAAATATCAGGTGACGGACGTGGCAGATCGCTCTCAGGTAGAGGCTTTAGCCCAAGCGGCGAAACAGGCTTATGAGCGTCTTGATGTCTTGGTCAATAATGCAGGATTGATGCCTCTATCACCCTTAGCCGCCAATAAAGTAGATGAATGGGAGCAGATGGTAGATGTCAATATCAAGGGGGTTCTTTATGGAATCTCGGCGGTAATGCCAATTATGCTAGAGCAAGAGAGTGGTCATATTATCAATATTTCCTCTGTAGCAGGACATAAAGTATTTGCGGGGGGAACGGTTTATTGCGCCACCAAATTTGCGGTCAAGGCAATCTCTGAGGGGATTAGAATCGAATCCGATGGTAAAATTCGTTCGACAAATATCTCTCCTGGGGCAGTAGCAACAGAATTAACTAGCACCATCTCTCACGAAGAAACAGCAGCAATGGCAAGCCAGCTATACGGTATGGCTATCGATGCCGATGCGATCGCTCGTGCCATTGCCTATGTGATTGACCAACCAGCAGATGTAGATATCAACGAGATGATTATTCGTCCCAGCAAACAGGAACTTTAAACAAACTTTAAACAAAACTATCCTGAATCCACAAGATAATCCACAAAATTTTGGAGCCCACGAGCAAAATTAGTCCGAATCGCAACCATAGCAATACAAACTTATGTTAGGACTTATTACTTACGAACTAGTAATTTAGCTTGTCCTAGCCAATCCACGTACTGCGATACAGCAACTATGTCTATCACCCTTTCACCCTTTACGGTACTCCTAATATGACCTCTACAACTAACGTTCCCCATCTTCTCAGTCCTATAGAGAAAGGTTTATCTCTGAGAAATCGGGTGGTAATGGCGCCTCTAACTCGCGGACGCGCGGGAGAAGCAAGAACCCCCAACTCACTAATGGCAGAATATTATGCTCAAAGAGCAGGAGCAGGTCTAATTATCTCTGAAGGTACGGCGATTTCCCCCCAGGGATATGGTTGGACTCATAGCCCAGGAATTTATACCGCAGAACAAACAGCCGCTTGGAAGCAAGTAGTCGATGGGGTGCATGAACGCGGCTCAAAAATGTATTTACAGCTTTGGCATACTGGTAGAGCCTCCCATAGCCTTTTTCAGCCCGACAATCAGCCTCCCGTTGCTCCTTCTGCGATCAAAATAGAAGGCTCAGAAACCTATACTCCCGATGGTAAAAAGTCCTGCGAGATACCGAGAGCATTAGAAACAGAAGAGATTCCCCGAGTTGTTGCTGAATATCGCCAGGCAGCAGCCAACGCCAAGGAAGCGGGTTTTGACGGTGTTGAGATTCATAGCGCCAACGGCTACTTGATCGACGAGTTTTTACAGTCCAAAACGAACCAGCGCACCGATAAGTATGGTGGCAGTATCGAAAATCGCTATCGTTTCCTGCAAGAAGTAGTAGAAGCAGTATTAACCGTCTGGGATGCTGATAGCGTCGGGGTTAGACTTTCTCCTAATGGCAGCTTTAACGATATGGGTTCTCCTGACTATCGTGAAACTTTCACCTATGTTGTCCAGCAGCTAAACAGCTATGGATTAGCCTACCTGCATCTCCTCGATGGTTTAGCTTTTGGCTTTCACGAACTAGGTGAGCCAATGACTCTTCCCGAATTGAGAAAAATCTATGACGGAGTAATGATTGGTAACTGTGGCTACGATCGCATTAAAGCAGAAAAAGCGATCGCTTCTGGAGATGCAGATCTGATCGCCTTTGGTAGAGCCTATATTAGTAATCCCGATTTAGTAGCTCGTTTTGCTAACAATTGGGAACTTAATCCCGATGCCGAAGTAGATATTTGGTACTCTGCTGGTGCTGAAGGTTATACCGATTTTCCGACTTATCAGGCAGCTTCGTGATTATTGACTAAGAACTAAAAACTAAGAACTAATAAATTAGGGCTGGCTGCCAAATTGTCTGTCATAGACAACTTCCTCTTTGTCAGACTCTAGCTTAATATCAGAGCGTGGGTATGCCACGCAAAGTAGGGCGTATCCTTCAGCCTGGAGTTCGGGGGATACTCCCATACCGTCGCTTTGTTCAATTTCCCCTACAAGAATTTGAGCCGCACAGGTAGTACAGACTCCAGCACTACAGGAGTAAGGCAAATCGATACCAGCGCTGGTTGCTGCATCTAAAATATTTTGCGATTCGCTGACTTTAATAGTTTGAGTTTTTCCCTGGTGGTTAATCTCAACACTGTAGGTATTTGCCATAGTTTAGAAAGGGTTTATAAGCGTTAATTTAATTAGACCTATTATCTTCTCATAATCTGCTAGTTCAGTAATAGCCATTGCTGACAAGTTAAAAACAAAACAGTTTCAGTAAAATACACGCCCCGTAAAGTGGGGCAAGTCTCTTTTAGAGACTTTGGGCGACAGTCTGCCCTGTGATAGTGTTTTTTGTTTTATGGCAATTTTATAAACTTAGGCAACAGTGTCGCTGCTATTTTGTCTTAAATTGTTATCAATGCATGATATCTGAAAGCTAAGAGCTAAAAGCGATAAAAAACAACTAACTTCCGTGACAATACTTAATAATCAATATTCTTTTCTCTCCCACGATCGCAAATTTTTGCAACGCTGTCCAGAATTATGTTAGCAATAATCTATAATCACTGTTCATAGCCTAAGCAGAGCTTCTCCTTACTATTCATCACCAGGGATTTCAGCCAGATGAAGCAACACATTAGACTAAAGTTAAGAGAAGCTGCTTCAACTAGGTATCCTTATTGGCAAGATATACTTACAACTAAGGAGAACGCTAGAACTCAGCTACATCCAGAAATAGAGCGTATTTTTGCTCAATATCAAATTCCCGTTTGGATCACCCAAGAATATTGTCCGAAGCAGCGGCATTGGGATGCAGTTGAATTAGCAACTGGTTTAAGGCGCATCTATCGTCTAATTTGTCAAAGCGATCGCCAGATTCCGCTACAATTAATCCGAGAATTGTCTGATTTATCGCTGGTAGAAGATGTAAGCCTGGGGACTATTGGTCAGGTAAATTTACCTCAGCTATTGCCAACTCAAATGAGCGTAATTACTGATCGGCGATCGCGCGATGCGATCTATCTAGATGAAGCACATCAATTATATACCCAGGGTCATCCCCGAATTAAGGTGGCAGTGTTAGATACGGGTGTTAATTTGCATCATCCTGAATATGTAGCCAATCTACTGCCAGGATATGATTTTGTCAATATCATTAATGGGGCGAATAAATTCGTTGGCGATTTTTTGGGCTATGACGAAGATCCCCAGGATGAAGTCGGTCATGGAACTCATGTAACGGGAATTATTGCGGCTCAAGGTTTGAATATGCCGAGAGGAGTTGTCCCCCAGTGCCAAATTTTGCCCGTGCGTGTCTTGGGGGCAATGAAGCGGGGCAATAAGCGGGTGGGAGCGGGTTTGGTAGATAACATTAACTCGGGAATTAAGTGGGCGATTGATCGCGGGGCTGAAGTAATTAATATGAGTTTGGGGATTCAGCATACTGGAGGCGGATTACCCCATCAAGAAGTCGTGGACTATGCCCAGCGTCGGGGAGTAACCATAGTTGCCGCATCGGGCAATGATGGCAGCGAGCAACTTTACTATCCTGGCGCACTGCCCTATGTAATTGCCGTCGGTGCAGTAGATGAGTTGGGTAATATGGCAGATTTTTCTACCTATGGGCAACAGGTGGATTTGGTTGCGCCAGGGACGAATATTTACAGCACCCATTTAAACAACGAATATGCATTTTCTACGGGAACTTCTCATGCCTCTCCCTTTGTTGCGGGGGCGGTGGCAATGTTGAAATCCTATGCCTTACAAAAACGAGGTGCAAGTTTATCAGATAGTCAGGTTAAGTATCTTCTCAAGCATACTGCTGATCGCCTCGACCGTAGATTTAAACATCGTAAAGCAGGATTTGGCAAGCTCAACCTGATCGATGCCTTGCAGTTGTTAAAGTACAAAATTACTCAGGAGGATTATGGGGTTATATAACGTCAAAAATCAATGGGGTCGCACTTCTTCCCGCTGGCACAGTGGTGGTAAATGGATTATTGGTAGCCGCCCGAAACAAAACGTGGTGGCGCTAAATATTAAGTCTAACGATGGCGGCAAGACTTTAACGGGAACTATGACCTATAAGGGAGAAGGACCAATTCGGTTTTCTGCCATCAAAGAAAGTAATGAAGTTAATGCTGGCTTTCCTAACCAAACTTTAAAGCGTCGGGTCAAACAATTAGAAAAAGATTTAAAAACGCAGAAAGAGCAGTATCAAAAAATCATCGACCAGCAAAAAAAAGCTTATGAAGAGTCGCTGAAAAAGCTGCAAAATGTCACAGAATCGGAAACCAAATCGAATATTCTTGCCGCTATCGATGCCGCTAAAGTTCAGGCACAACAAGCCGAAGCTGATACATTATTAGCCAGGCAAAAACAGCGACAGGCTGAAGTTTTGTCCAGGCTTACTTCTAAGATTTTAGACCTCAACAAATCAGAAGATCGCACCGAACTGCTCCAAGAAGCAATAGAACTATTAATCCCAGAAGCCAGAAAAGTTACGGCACAAGTTGCGCGTTCGACAGCAGATTCGACCATGGCACTTCAGGCACAAAGCTATGCTCAACAAGTGATAGACGCAGCAATGAAAGCCCAAGAACAGCTTGCCAGTATTAAGGAAAAACAAGAAAGTGCCAAAGCAGTTTTAGAAGCAGAAAAGCAGAATTTAGAACAATTAGAGATTAAAAGTAACCAAGAGAGTGACAAAAAAGCGCCAAAACCTTTAGAGGTGCTGGAAGCAGCAGAATTGAAGCTAAAGCAACTCGAAGAAGAAGGAGGCAGTTTAGCGGCAATTGAACAACACACCATAGAGGTGACAGAAGCGAAAGAAGAAGCAGAACTAGCTTTATTATTAGCTATACAGCAGGCTAAATTAGCCTCTGAAGCCTACGATAATTGGTCAGCGATAGAAGATATGTTTGGGTTTGCTAAACCTGAAGCGGACTCTACTGATGATAGTGAAACTGGTGAGTCTGATAATCTTCCTGATGCCTTACCCGACA
>JBCCNG010000174.1:0-8008 GCA_039025955.1 Cyanobacteria bacterium P01_C01_bin.72
ATCAAGTCTTACAGGATGGTCAAAAGAGAAAGCTAATGTTTCATCTGCAAGTGATTTTAGCAACTTAGGATTAATTCATGTCCCCAAGGTTGAGGATAATAGTATTGAGCTGGTATCTGATTCCAGCGAGAAATTTGTCCTGTTACCAGAGGTCGATAGTACCCCAGCCAGCTCTCTAGCAATAGAACTAGCATCAGCGTCAGAAGTATATATTGGGCAGGCTTTAGCGTATTTTGAAGAGAATAAATTTGACCTCAGCATTGACGCCTGCCAAGAAGCATTAAGAGTTAATCCCGAAATGGGAGTCGCCTATAAGATTTGGGGCAACTGTCTACAGAGGAGTGGGAACAGCGCCGAAGCCATCGGCATTTACGCCAAAGCCCTAGAAGCCAAAGCTGACATGGCAGAAATTTATTGTAATTTAGGCAGCATTTATGCTCGGCAAAAAAAATGGCAGCAGGCAATTGAACATTATCAAAAATCTATTATCATCAATCCCAATCTTGCCATTCCTCACCGCAATCTTGCCAGGATTTGGGATGAACTCCAAGAATATGATAAATCAGCCGAATCCTTCTTTAGAGCGATTGCCCTAGAGCCGAGTTTACTCTCAGCCGAAAATCATTTTAGTTTAGCCAACAACCTGATGGCGGAAGGAAAGAGAAGTCAGGCGATCGCCTGTTATCAGAGCTGTATTGAACTAGAACCCAATTTTCTCAATGCCTACGCCAGAGTAGCGGATGCTTTGGAAGCAGATGGTCAAACAGAATCAGCTCTCTACTACTATAAAAGGCTAGCGCAGTTACAAACCGAAACCAAGCTGCCTCCTGTCCAATCAAAATCAGCGCAACAAATTAGCGCATTCCTCAAGCCACAACAAAGTTTAGCCATAAGCTCAGGGGGGCAAAAACAGCTAGTTAAGCTACCCCCTAGTCAGGTTAAAACTCCTCAGCTACAGCCAGCTAAGTCAAAGCTAGCAGTCAGAATCAAGCAATGTCTTCAGGCAGCCAAGAGTCAACCCGACTCAGCCTCGATTCAGGGGGAACTCGGTAGTTTATACCTGGCTAGTCGGCAAAGGCAAAAGGCGATCGCCTGTTATCTCAGGGCAACCAAACTTGCCCCTCAAGAAGTTAAATATCATCTCGGTCTTGGTCGCGCCTGGGAGGAGGCAGGAAATGCTGGTCGCGCCAGTGTCGCCTACTATCAGGGGTTTAGCCTCAAGCCCCAGGATGTTTCCGCTAAAAATCATTATCTGCTGGGGGATAAACTGCTGGGGCAAAACGAGATCGAGAAAGCGATCGCCTGTTACCGTCGAGCAATCAGTAAGCAGCCCAATCTGATTGAGGCATACTGGCGACTGGGAGAAATAGCCACGGAGAAAAACGAACCTAAGACAGCTTTAGCCTGCTATCAGCGGGCGTTAAAAATCGCCCCTGGTCGAGTACAAAACTATGTATTGGTGGCAAAAATCCTAAGCCTTCAGGGAAACTGGGAAGCAGCTCTTGCCTACTATCAAAAAGCCGCGACGTTAGAGCCAGATAATGCAGACATCTATGTCAAAATAGGTGAGGTCTTAATTAATCTGCAACGATATGAGGTGGCGACTCAAGTTTTACAGCAGGGGATTAGCAAACGCCCTCAATCTGGGGAAGCTTACTACCAACTGGGAAATGCTCTGAGCCAACAGAAATTATGGCAGAAGGCAATTGGTGCATATGAAAAAGCGATTCTTTTTAATCCAGATTTTAGTTTGACCCACTACTATCTAGGACAAGCTCATCGGGAATTACAGCAGTGGCAGCAGGCGGTCGCTGCTTTTGAGCAGGCAATTAAGCTGAACCCGAATTCTTCTTGGTCGCATTACGGTTTGGGTTCTGCCTTGAATGAACTTCAGCAATGGGAACAGGGGGCGGCGGCGTTAAGCAATTCGATTAAATTGAATCCTGATTTTGACTGGGCATATCATAAGCTGGGTAATGCTAAAACCCAGATTAAAGATTGGTCGGGAGCAGCTAGCGCCTATCGTCAGGCATTAACTATTACCCCAGACTTGCCCCATACCAAAGAAAGATTGCAGCATGCTCTACAACAAAGCTCGCAGGCAGCTTTGGCGGAGACAAACAAAGCAGAGACGACAAAAGAAAATGTTGATTCTTCCCTACTTGACATTCTTACCGAGCTACCTAATGAGCCAGAAGTATATCTAAGCGCATCTGATTCATCGCCAGAGACCAAACAGACACAATCTCCTGCCAACTAAAATAATTATGACCTCTCGCGATGTAATCTCTGAGGGAGTTTCACTCCAACTGAAACAAGCACAAACATATGCAGCGTGTCAGCAGTGGCAGCTAGCAATTACTGCCTGCCAACAAGTCTTAAAATTAAATCCCCATCTAGCTGAAGCCTACCAAATTTGGGGCAACAGTCTGCAAAAATTGGGGCAATCTCCTCAAGCAATTCAGTGCTATTTAAAAGTAGTAGAACTGCAACCCGAGCAGCCCGAAGTTTATGCCAATCTGGGCAAACTCTATGCTCAGTCAGAACAATGGTTAAAGGCATTACAGTATTATGAGCAGTGTCTTGCTTTGAGTCCAATTGCTAGTGTTTATCGTAGCGCTGCCAAGATCTGGTCAATCAAGGGAGACTCGGAGCGAGCCTGGTTATATTTCTGTCGAGCATTAGAGTTAGAGCCAGAAATTATGACTCCTCAGCAGTGTCTCAAGGCTGGCAACAAGTTTTGGCAAGAGCAAAAGGCAGAGGAAGCGCTGGTATTCTATCGTCATGGAATTAAGCTAGATCCTGGTTTGAGTGATGCTTATCCCCCGATAATTCAGATTTTGCAACATCTGGGCAGAGAACAAGAGGCCAAACAGTATATCCAGGCAGCGCTAGGATATCATGCTCAAGGTTCAGAGACGGAGACTGAGGCAAAATCAGCTCATCAGCGAGGAGATGCCCTGAGTAAGCAAGAAGATTGGCAGGGAGCAGTTGCCGCATATCAAAAAGCGATCGCCCTCAAGCCAGATTTTTCTTGGTCGCATAATAATTTAGGAGATGTCTATCTCAAATTAAATCAGTGTTCAGCGGCGGTGGAATCTTACCGTCGAGCGATCGCCCTCAAGTCAGATTTTTTCTGGTCTTACCAAAATTTAGGGGAAGCACTATTTAAATTAGAACAATGGACAGAAGCAGTTGCCGCATATCAACGAGCGATCGCCTTAGATGCTAGTTTCTATTGGAGTCACTATAATCTGGGAGAATGCCTGAGCAAGCTTTTTCACTGGTCAGAAGCGATTGAATCATATCAACAGGCGATCGCCCTCAAGCCAGATTTAGCCGAAGCCTATGCCCATCTAGGAGATGCCCTGATTCGTCAGGAAGATTGGTCAGGCGGAATTCAATATTACGAGCAGGCAATTGAACTAAACCCTGGGATTGATGTTGCCGTCTATCGGAGTTTGAAAGAGGCACTTGATCGCCGTAAATATCTGGCTCAGGCATCAACAGTTAATCCTGTAGCCCCACCCCGATGGCCTTTCGACCCTGTTAGCGTTTATCCCCCCTTCACTACTCTTCCCGATGGTAGCCCCCTGCCCAAAATCTCGATTGTCACCCCTACTTATAACCAGGGTCAGTTTATTGAGGAGACAATTCTTTCGGTAATTCAGCAAAATTATCCCAACCTAGAATATATCTTGGTTGATGGTAAGTCTACCGATGGGACGATGGAGGTGGTGGAGAAATATCGGCAGCATTTTAGCTATATCGTCAGCGAAGCCGATCAAGGGCAAAGTAACGCCATCAATAAAGGCTTTCGGCAGGCAACAGGCGAAATATTTACCTGGCTCAATAGTGATGACCGTTTAGCACCAGGCGCTTTGTATGCCATGGCATTGGCTTTCTATAGCAGTGGGGCGGATGCCGTGGCGGGAGTATGCCAGATATTTCAAGATGGCAGAGAAATAGAGCAGCATCTCACTTCTTGTGCCAATGGCACAATACCTCTGGAGGATATTTTAGACCTAGAAAATTGCTGGCTCCAGGGTAAATTCTTTTACCAGCCAGAAGTAATGTTTACCCGCGAGATCTGGGAAAAAGCAGGTGGTCAGGTTGATGAGTCTCTCTACTACAGCATGGATTATGAGATGTGGGCGCGCTTTGCTGCCCAGGGAGCAACATTACAGGTAATTGGCTATCCCGTTGCTCAGTATCGGCTTCATGAACAGCAAAAAACTAGTGAGATCGCCAAATATCAGCCCGAACTACTCCAGGTGAGAGAGTCTTTGCAGCAAAGTTTTGAGATTGCCCCCACGACCAAGCCAGCCCTCAAGCGCCAAAAACTGAAGATAGTAGTCTTAAACGATACGGGATTTCTCGGCGGAGCGGGAATTGCCCATCATCGCCTAGCACAAGCTTTAGAACTGGCAGGACATCAGGTATTTCCCCTCGCTGGGACTTTAGACTGGTCTTTAACTCCCGTGAGCTGTACGGCGGCAGAGGTAGAAGCTTTGGTCGCTAGTTTAGAACCAGACCTCTTATTGATCGGTAACATCCACAATTTCCAATCTTCCCTCAACATCTTAGAAACTCTCATTGCCAAATACCCCACAGTTTTTGTGATGCACGATCAATGGCTGTTAACTGGTCGCTGTGGCTATACGGGAGACTGCACTAAATACCAGGTTTTGTGTGATGCCGACTGCCCTACTTGGGATCGCTATCCCTGTCTCGCACCAAGCAAGATTGCGACTGCCTTTGAGAGCAAGCAGGCTTTGTTGAGTAACGATCAGCTAGTAATTCTGGGGGATAGTCGCTGGTTGAGGGATTGGGCGCAGCAGACCTATAGCCGACGGGAGGTTGCCAAGCCGGTAAATATTAGCAACATCCATTATGGCTTAGATACCCAGGTATTTAGTCCTCAAGGACAAACAGAAGCACGACGTCAGCTAGGATTGCCAGAAGATAAGTTTATTATCCTGACAGGAAGTCAATCTTTAGAAGATGAGCGTAAGGGATTTAAGCATCTATTAGCAGCTTTAGAGATCGCCAATTTAGATAATCTGCTGTTGCTCTGTTTCGGACATGATTTTCAACTCAATCTGACGCTGGATATCCAGAGTGTCGGCTACGTAAACAGCCCCAAAATGCTGTCTTACTATTACAGTGCCGCCGATTTATTCATTAGCCCCGCCCAAGAAGAAGCTTTCGGACAGACCTTCATTGAAGCAGCAGCCTGTGGTACACCTGCGGTAGGTTTTGCCGTAGGAGGGGTCATAGAAGCAATTGGCGATCGCCTGACCGGTCGTCTGGTGCAATCAAAAACGGCAAATGCTCTAGCCAGAATGATTACCGAGCTATATACAGATAGAGCCCAGCTAAAATTATTGAGTCAGCTTGCTCCTTGGTACATCGCGAGTAATTTTAGTATGACAGCTAGCTACCATAGTGTGATTACCAGTTGGTCTCAAAGTGGTTTGTTAGCAAAATTAGGCATGGCTGCGGTGAGCAAATTTACGACCCAGAATATTGCCCCGAATAAATTTTTAACTGTCAAAGGCGGCAACCCGCAAAATAATGTCTCTGTTGGTTTGCACCAATTACCTCTAAAAATTTTGCTGGATGAGTCCTTGCAAGGGAGCGGCTGGTTTCCTGCCGAAAAGGTGCAGGAAGATTGGTGTCGTTGGATGAAAAAATCGAGCAGTGTTTTGATTCAACCTCTAAACTCATCATCAGCCTTAAAGTTAGAAATTATGGGCATTACTGCGGTAGATTTACAGCTACTGGAGCAAATTAAAATTAAATTCAACGGTAACTTACTAGAAACCAGAGTTAAGCATGGTGAGGCTGGTAATTGGGTCTGTCAGAGCATTATTCCTGTTGAATTAATTGCCAGTGGGGCGGCTTGTTTGTTGGCAATAGAGGTAGAAGAAGTTAGACAACTTTCTCCCACGGATTCCCGACATGGTAGTTTACTAATCAATAGTATTGTAATTGACAGGATTAAATAGCAGGTTAACCCCATATGCTTGTAGAGTAAAGAATTAAGTATGTATTATCGTCAGATTTAGCGAATGTCTTTTACTTCCTCTTTTATCGAACGCAGCGTAGAAATCAAAACATATCAAAATTGGCTGAGTAAATATCAGAATATTATTCGAGAAAACCCCAGTTTTCTCGCTTCTTTTCCGCGTTCAGGGAATGGTTGGGTTCGCTTAGTGCTAGCGGCAACGATACTAGAATTGAACAGAATAGATATTAATCAAGTGAATATTACTAGGAAGCAGACTATAAATGGAGTATCCTATATTAGTTTAGAGACTAAAAAACACAGTTACGATCTTGAAGATATTATTCCCGATATGTATTTGTTAAACCAAAGAACCAAGGAGAATTATAGTACCTTCGATTTGATGACAAATTTGATTAAAACTCACAATATTATTGACTGTAGCTTGCATAGAACTATATTTTTGTTTCGAGAGCCTTTGAAATGTTTGACTTCAGCATCACTTTTGTTAAATGGTCAAGCAATTAAGCAAAATCATCAGGCAATCAATTCCAGCATAGTTTATTTAGCTAAGTTTTATAATCGAATCTTGGAGCATTATCTAATTCAAAAAGAAAAATACCCTGATAATTGTTTTTTTCTGAGTAACAGGGGGATGAACGAGCAGCAAATGATGTTGTCTTTTAAAAAAGCGCTGCGTTTTTTGGGAATTGATGCTGATATCAAGTTAATTAACAAAGTATTGACCAAGTTTCCCCTAAGATCTGGTTACGATAAAAGTGTCGCGCAATACATTGATGATAATACAAAAAAACATCTTCAAGACTTGATCGGAAACAAATATGATAAAGCGAAGAAAATATTCGTTGCTCAATAAGTAAAATTTCCAGCAAAAATTTTCTGTTCCCCATAATACCACAGATGTCACCAGTATTTTCTCAGATATACGATCATTATCACCAACAATATCCGCCGCTCAATGAAATTGGCAAAAGTCCCCATCTAAGAGAAACTTTTATAGGCAGAGGCAAAAGTATTATAGTCGAAACTATTATCAAAAATGATTTACGCAACCTGCTAGAAATTGGTTCTTTTTTAGGTAGTTCTATAGATTTTTGGTTTAATTCCTGTCCTAAAATCCAAATAGTTGCAGTCGATCCCTTAAAGGGAGGATGGGCAGGGAATCATTTACAGAAGCTGCGGTACAATGATTCTTGCTTGTTAAGTTTGGATGAGCCAGAGATTGCCTATTTAAATAGTGAACAAGGACTATATCAAACGTTCTTGAGAAACATGCTGATGTATAAAAACAGGCTTGTTTTACTCAGAAAAGAATCTGAGACAGCAATTGCCGAATTAAAAAGCTTTGAATATAAACCTGATATTATTTTTCTCGATGCTGATAAAAAATACAGCACTTTAGAATTTTTATATAATTCATTCCCTGAGTCTATTTTGTGTGGTGATGATTACAGATATAAAGATTTTAATCATGATATTATCATGAGGGACAATGTTTCTAAGCTGGCCAACATGTATGATAGGAGTGTTCGATTTTACTTGGACACCTGGGTAATTGAATAAATATCATTGGTAATAAAAAATGATTCAAGAAGCTAAATTCAATAATATCGAGCATAAAATATTACAAGCTATAGAATTAAAAGCCAAACAAGATTTTGATTCTGTGTGTAATATTTATCAGGAATTAGTTGTTATGCAACCAAGCAACGCCAGTTTTTATGATGAATTGGCACAAAGTCAAGCTCGGCTAGGGTTATTTCTTGAAGCCATTGAAAATTATCAAAAATCGATAGATTTGGGTAATAGTAATCAATTCTGGATTTATAAAAACTTGGGAGATAGTCTAGCTGAAGTAGAAAAAGTAGATGAAGCTGTTCTTGCTTATCAAAAAGCATTAGAAATCGAACCAGAGCGTGGTATGGTTCGACAGAAATTAACAAAGCTTCAAAGTCAACAACCAGAGGCAAATTTAGG